>CADBAZ010000033.1 GCA_902792835.1 uncultured Bacteroidales bacterium | reverse complement strand
GGATTATTTCGCCCGCGATGTATTCACGCGCGAAAAGATGAAAGAGTATATCTCGCAAGAGGTGCTTGAGCAGCTCTTCGATGATGTGGATAACGGTCGTACGATCCATCGCGACATAGCCGGCGTCGTGGCTATCGGTATTCGCAAGTGGGCTATCGAGCGCGGTGCAACGCACTTCACGCACTGGTTCCAACCGCTTACCGGCGGCACTGCCGAGAAGCATGACGCGTTCTTTACCCTGAAAGACGGCTTGCTGCTTGAGGAGTTCAGCGGTGATTCATTGTATCAGCAGGAGCCTGATGCATCTTCGTTCCCGAGCGGAGGTATCCGTAATACCTTTGAGGCGCGCGGTTACTCGGCGACGGTGTTCGTTGCTTATACCGGGGAGGCTCTGGATTACAAGACCCCGCTCATCCGCTCGACGGCGGCACTCTGTCACGCCGCACGCGAGGTCTGCGTGTACTTCGACAAACAGGTTAAACATGTTCACGCCAATCTTGGCTGGGAACAGGAATACTTCCTCGTGGATGAAGCGCTCTATAACGCTCGCCCGGACTTGATGCTCACAGGTCGTACGCTTATGGGTCACAACAGCGCCAAGAGCCAACAGCTTGAAGACCATTACTTCGGCGCAATCCCTGCCCGTGTGTTGGCGTTCATGCGCGAACTTGAATACGAAGCCCTGAAAGCCGGTATCCCTGTGCGTACACGCCATAATGAGGTGGCACCTAATCAGTTTGAGATGGCACCGATCTTCGAAGACGTAAACCTTGCTAACGATCATAACCTGCTCGTTATGTCGATCATGGAGCGCGTAGCCGAACGCCATCACTTCCGCGTACTGCTCCACGAGAAACCCTACGCAGGCGTCAACGGCAGCGGCAAGCACTGCAACTGGTCATTGCAGACCAACACCGGCATCAACCTGCTTGCCCCGGGTAAGAACCCTTACCAGAACCTGCAATTCATTACTTTCCTCGTGAATGTGCTGATGGCAGTGCAGCGGCATAACGGTCTACTCAAGGCCTCTATCGTCAGCGCAACCAACGAACACCGCCTTGGCGCCAACGAAGCGCCGCCTGCTATCATCAGTGTGTTCCTCGGCAAGCAGATAACCGCCGTACTCGACAAACTCGAACACGCTAAAGCCGAAGAGGCAATCATCATTAACGCCAAGAAAGAGATGAAGCTCGGCGTAGCGAATATCCCCGAGATCCTCTTGGACAATACCGACCGCAACCGCACGTCGCCGTTCGCGTTCACGGGTAACCGCTTCGAGTTCCGTGCTGTGGGATCGTCGGCAAACTGCGGTGCAGCGATGCTCGCACTCAACGCTGCCGTAGCCGAACAACTCATCCTCTTCAAGCAAGAGGTGGACAGCCGCATCGAGAAAGGCGAGCCGAAAGAGCGGGTGCTGTTTGATGTGATCAAGAAGTATATAGTTGCCTGCAAAGCCATCCGTTTTGACGGCAACGGCTACAGCGAGGAGTGGAAGGTCGAGGCACAGAAGCGCGGCTTGGACTGCGAAACGAGTGTGCCGCTCGTTATTGACCGCTACCTTAAGCCGGAGTCGATCAAGATGTTCGGTTTGACGGGCGTACTCAGCGAAGCTGAGCTCCACAGCCGCAGTGAGGTCAAATGGGAAACGTACGTCAAGAAACTCCAGATCGAGAGCCGCGTCATGGGTGATCTCGTAGTCAACCACGTACTGCCTGCCGCCAAGCGCTATCAGACGATGCTCTTGCAGAACGTGCTGGCTGTCAAGCAGGTGTTCAATGCTGATGAGGTCGCCTCGCTCAACGAGATGGACTACAGTATCATCAAGCAGATAGAGCACCACTCGGGAGAGATCTTCGCCGGTGTGGAGCGAATGACCGAGGCGCGCCATGCAGCCAACCGCCAACCGGACGAACGCAGCAAAGCCATTGCCTACCACGACACCGTCCTGCCCCTCATGGCTGAGATCCGCGAACACGCCGATGCATTGGAGTTGATTGTTGACGATGAGATGTGGACGTTACCGAAGTACCGCGAACTGCTCTTTATCCACTAAACAAATGAAACTCTCTTTCATAAAGATGCACGGCTTGGGAAACGACTATGTGTTTATTGATTGTTTCCCGCAAGCTACGGCTCAGATCATCAGTAAGACCGATCTGCTGGCTCTTGCGCGCCGAGTCAGCGACCGCCACACGGGTGTCGGTTCGGACGGTTTGGTGCTGATCCTGCCGTCAGAGAACGCCGATGCGAGGATGCGTATCTTCAACGCCGACGGCTCGGAAGCGCAGATGTGCGGCAACGCGGCGCGATGCATCGCCAAGTATGTCTTTGAGCAGAGGTTGTGTGGCAATCCGCTGACACTTGAAACACTTGCAGGTATCAAGCAGCTTACACCGATAATAAATGCCGAGGGCAGAGTAGAGCAGGTTACCGTAGAGATGGGCACTACACTCGGTAATCCGCATGAGGTGTTCTTCGTGGATGCACCAGACGCTCTTGATCCGCAGTTCAAGCAGTTGTGCACTGATGCGTGTTATGCTGAACTCCGTAAGCGCGCGAACATAGAATGCGTGTACGTGCTTAATCGTAAGGAACTGTGCATGCGCGTATGCGAGCGCGGCACGGGCGAGACGATGGCATGTGGCACAGGTGCCTGCGCGGCAGCTGTTGAGGCAATGAACAAGAAGCTTACAACCAACAAGGTGACGGTGCATATGCCGGGCGGTGACGTGTCAGTTCGCCGCGATGACAAAGGTATCATCTACCTTACCGGCACCGCCACGGAGGTCTTCCGCGGTGAATATAATTGGGAGGACTGAACATGCAACTGAATACCCATTTGCAACAGATGAACGGCAGTTATCTCTTTACGGAGATAGTGCATCGGACAGAGGTATATCAGGCAGCGCATCCTGATACACGGATCTTGCGGCTTGGCGTGGGCGATGTGACGCGTCCGTTGCCGCAACCTATTGTGGATGCGATGCATTGTGCAGTCGAAGAGTTGGCGCACAGGGAAACCTTCCGAGGTTATGGCCTTGAATGGGGTTATGCATGGCTTCGTCAGGCTATCATTGACAATGACTACACGCCTCGCGGAGTATCGCTGGACATAGATGAGGTGTTTATCTCGGATGGTGCAGGTAGCGATCTTGGCAACCTGAGCGAGCTGTTCGATGCGCATAATACAGTGGCAGTTTTAGACCCGGCCTATCCTGCCTACGAGGACACATCGCTGATGGCTGGTCGCGGCATTGTTTACTTGCCTTGTACAGCGGAGAACGGCTTTGTGGCTCAGCTACCGGAAACACAGGTGGATATTATCTATCTCTGCTACCCTAACAACCCCTTAGGTATCGTCTTGTCGCGAGAACAGCTGAAGCAATGGGTGGACTATGCTCGTGAGCACCAAAGTATTATCATCTACGATTCGGCTTATGAAGCGTTCATTACAGACCCGACTATCCCGCATTCGATCTATGAGATAGATGGGGCAAAGGAAGTAGCTATTGAGGTGCGGAGTTTCAGTAAGACGGCTGGATTCACGGGTGTTCGTTGCGGCTATACAGTAGTGCCCAAACTGACTGGACTCAACGCCATGTGGCTCCGCCGCCAGTGTACGAAATACAATGGTACATCGTATATCTCCCAGCGTGGGGCGGAGGCGAGCTATACGCCTGAAGGGAAAGTTGCTCTTCGTGCCAACATCGCATACTACCAGCAAACGGCGCAAGTGTTGCTTGACGGTTTGCGGGCTTTGGACTATGAAGTGTTCGGAGGTCAGAACGCTCCTTATATCTGGTGCCGTGTGCCGCAAGGCTACTCCTCCTGGTCATTCTTTGACCATCTGCTCAGCACCTGTCAGATTGTTTGTACACCGGGGGCAGGTTTCGGCCCTTCCGGCGAAGGCTACGTCCGCTTCTCTGCCTTCTCCCCGCGAGAAGACTGCCTTGAAGCATTAGAACGAATGAAAACTAAAAATTTGAAATCATAAATCATAAATAATTATGTGTGGCATTGTTGGTTACATAGGAAAAAGAAAAGCCTATCCGATCCTTATTAAGGGGCTTCATCGCCTCGAGTACCGCGGTTATGATAGTGCCGGAGTGGCGCTGATCAACCCTGCAGGACAGCTGAACATCTACAAAGCCAAAGGCAAAGTTTCTGAACTCGAGGCCTACGCCGCGGACAAAGACACCGACGGCTGCATCGGCATTGCGCATACCCGTTGGGCGACGCACGGCGAACCGAACACCGTCAATGCCCACCCGCATTACTCCGAGAGCGAGCGTCTGGCAATCATCCACAACGGCATTATCGAGAACTATGCCGTGCTCAAAGCCGTTCTGCAAAAGGAAGGCTATACGTTTAAGTCCGATACCGACACCGAGGTGCTGGTGCAACTCATCGAATACACCCAACTCAACCGCCACGTCGATCTGAAGACCGCCGTGCAACTCGCGCTGCAACAGGTCATCGGCGCGTACGCCATCGCCGTGTTGGACAAGGACAATCCAGATACACTCATTGCTGCCCGCAAAGGTTCGCCGCTCGTGGTAGGCATAGGCGACGACGAGTACTTCCTTGCCTCCGACGCTACGCCGATTGTCGAATATACCGACAAAGTCATCTATATCGAAGATGAGGAAGTAGTGACTTTGAAGTTGAGAGTTGAGGGTTTAGAGTTGAAAGAAGTTGGCGAGTTAAAAGTTGAAAGTAATATAGACATAACCACTATCAATAATGTGACGAAGACGCCGGAGATCAAGCGCCTCGAACTCTCGCTTTCGCAACTCGAGAAAGGCGGCTACCCGCACTTTATGCTCAAGGAGATCTTTGAGCAGCCCCGCACCCTCACCGACTCCATGCGCGGTCGAGTGAACGTGCGACAGGACAACATCGCCCTCTCCGGCTTTATCGACAACAAGGAGCGTTTCCTCAACGCCAAGCGCATCATCATCACCGCTTGTGGCACATCATGGCACGCCGGATTGATAGCCATGTACGCCATCGAGGAGTTTGCGCAGATACCTGTTGAGGTCGAGTACTCCAGCGAGTTCCGCTATCGCAAACCCGTCATCAACAAAGATGACGTAGTCATCGCTATCTCGCAGTCCGGCGAAACGGCGGACACCTTGGCAGCTATCCAGTTGGCGAAAGAGAAAGGTGCGTTCATCTTCTCGATCTGCAACGTCGTCGGCGCATCTATCCCGCGCGTGAGTGACAGTGGTTGCTACACCCACGTCGGCCCGGAGATAGGTGTAGCAAGTACCAAAGCCTTCACCGCACAAGTTGTAGCCCTCACGATGCTCGCACTCTGCATCGGCAAGGAGAAATGCACGATGAGTAAGGAGCAGTATCTTCGCATCGTGCGCGAACTCGGACAGATCCCCGACAAGATAGAGCGCGTACTCGGGCAGAACAAACGCATCGCGGACTTCGCCAAGACCTTCACCTACGCCCAGAACTTTATCTATCTCGGACGAGGCTATAACTTCCCCGTTGCGATGGAAGGTGCGCTCAAACTCAAAGAGATAAGTTACATTCACGCCGAGGGTTATCCCGCCGCCGAGATGAAACACGGACCGATAGCTCTGATCTCGCAAGAAATGCCTGTAGTGGTCGTAGCACCGCATTGCGGCACGTATGAGAAGGTCGTAAGTAACATCCAGGAGATCAAAGCCCGCAAGGGCAGGGTCATTGCCGTGGTCACCGAGGGCGATCAGCTTGTCAGCCGTATTGCCGACTACACCATCGAGATCCCCGCCACCGAGGAGTGTTTGACGCCGCTGCTGACGGTTATACCGCTTCAACTGCTCGCGTACCATATTGCCGTAGTCAAAGGCTGCGATGTCGATCAGCCGCGTAACCTCGCCAAGTCCGTCACCGTGGAGTAGCGGGCTTGGCAAGGGTGGAGGAACATTAGAGTTTCTGACCTGTCACGTCATAGCGTTCGCCGGCACGGATGATGATGACATGACCGTTGTCGATGATCTTGTACGGGCGGTTGTCGTTGCTCGGTCGAAGCACAATCGGGGCTTTGAGGCTACCATGATGTACATCAGCGGAGTAGTTTATCGAACCGCTTTCCGGTACATACGTTTCGCCGCCCATCTCGAAGCGGAGATCGCCTACCTGGTCGGACTGAATCGTCAAGTAGTAGAGTGAATCAATCGGGGTGGCTACGGCGGCGAGTTCGTCGGCTACGTATACGCGGAGGACTTGATCCGCCAAACTTGGCGGATACATATCGATGCGGGCTATCATGGTCATATTGGCGGCGGCATGCGGGTTGGAGTACAGAGCGGCTTCGCCTGTTAGAACGCTGACGCTGTTAGACCGCTTCGCTGTTGGAGCGCTGACGCTGTTAGAGCGGTTGTAGAAACGGATATTGACCGTGCCTGGAGCGAGGCGGCGGAAGAAGTAGCCCTCGCCGGGACGCATGGCGTTGAGGTCGCCTTCCCACTTCTTGTCCTCGGAGAAGTATGCAAATCGGTCGTGGCTCTTGATCATGTCACCGGGCGTAGCCTGGTCGTAGTAGTCCGCCAGCGCCTCCGTTACCGGTGTCACTTGTCTGAACAGACACGGCATCGGGCTCCACTGTCCCTCACCCTGAACGGGCACGTACATTGAGTCAGCCGTCAGGTTGTTGCCGCTGATGTGCAGGACGTTTCCAGTCCGGCTATAGATCATATACGTATAGATATAGCGCAGGTAATCGAAGTCGCCGACGAATTGTCCGAGCGAATCGGAGTAGATGACAAAGTGCCGTGTAGCTGGGTTCTTAATGAGGTCACCATCCGCCCAAGGTTCGTTAGCCGTCATGATTTTTGCCATCTTCGCCACGTACTGGCGCAGGTCAAGGTTGAACGATGTCCAGTTCCATCCTGGATTGAGGTTGACGGTCTGCCGCTCGTTGCCGTTGGTGGTGAACACAACGGGATTGCCGTCACCGCATCCATAGACAGCGCCGTGGGTGAAGAGGATGTCGCGGTCCGGTGATAGGTCATAGACCTTATCGGTGGATGCTTGCCAGAGTTGGAAACGTACGGGTTTGCGGTTCATCTTGTCATCGCCGCGTACGGTGAGGAAGAGTTTGGACTTATTGGTGACTTTGTCAAAGTCCACATTTGCCATACCGACGCACTCGTTGTTATAGAGTGCAATCACCTTGTCGTTGGGGTCGGAGTCGAAGACGTCGCCGATCTTCACTTGTCCGCAGAGCGACATGTTATACGGGTACTTGCCCGTTTCGGGTTCGTCGTACGGGCACTCGGTTGTTACCTCGACCTCGATAAGCAGCGGTTCGGATAGTCCCTGATCATCGTTCAGATAGACGACGTGGTTGTGCAAGCCGGGTTTGAGTGCTTGTGTAATGGTGAAGGTCACCGTTTTCTGCTCTTCGGCTTCGAGTGTTCCTTGTGCCGGCGAGACGGCTAACCATTGCGGCAGATGGTCGATGGTGTACTGCCTGGTCATGCCGGTCTGGTTGAGGATAGATATTTGTGATTTGAGATTAGTGATTTGTGATTGCTCGTAATCCGTTGTTACCTGCAACGATCGTTCAGCCCAGACTATGCTGTTCAGGTTGGCATAGACCGTCCACATGACAGGCGACGGCAGTCGGTTGCCGTTGAGGTCTTCGACATCGCGTACGGTGAGGTACATCGTTCGTTTGTTGATCTCTCGTGGTTGCGCCTTGATGTTGATGAGCATATCGGCCTGCTGATACGTCCAGTTGAACGGCAGGTTGGTGAGCAGTCCGCGGTCGCGTACAGGCGCGTAGTTACTCTTGTCGGCTTGCGCGGAGAGGTCATCCACGAGCAGCGGTTGGGATTTGGCGACCACATTACCGTTCGCATCGCGGAAGACGCGCCGGTTATCGGGCGTGAACACCTGCTCCATAACATTGGAGGCATTGCGTTTGACGCAGGAGAATGTAAGCAGGTTGATCAGTCCCATCTCTTCGCCGTTGGGGGTCTGCTTGCCGAACTCGGCAATGAGTTCCGCGGGCAGTGCCTGCTCAAACAAACATACATCGTCGATGTTACCTTTCAGTCCGTCCGCCAGCCATACGGAAGTGCCTGCCAGCGCGCCGATGCCTGTTGTCGGGAACATGAGCAGCAGTTGGTTGTCGATATAGAGCGAACCGGCGTTGTATGTCTTACTGATGACCAGCACGCAGTGGTGCCAGTTGCCGTCGGTAAGGTTGGCTGATGCAAATTCATCCACATTTCCAGCCGCAAAGCGGATCGTGCCGTCACGGAGTTCTATCTGCATTGTGACGGAGTCGCCGAGTGCAGTGCCGAACAGTGAAACGTCATCCGAAGATGCGTTGTTGCTCCTCATCCAGCACATGAAGGTATAGTCTTCGGCTTCGGTGCGCGAGAACAGTGTAGGCTGCAAACGGACTTTGTTGCCGTTGGTGGTGAGCGATATACCTTGGGGATTCGTCCAGGACAGCCCGTTGGCTGTGAGGGTAGCGCCTGAGGCGAGATCGCTCATTTGGTTACCCTTGCTTTCGTCGAGCGGATAGTAAGCCATCAGCCCATGCTCATAGCCAGTGAGGCGGCGCATGTGGGTGTTCGCTATCTGTGCGGGTGTGAGCGGTTTGGTCCACACGCGCACTTCCATCATATTGCCGTGGAACGGGTTTTCGCCATTCAGGCCGCTACCGATACGCAACGGTGCAGCATCGTTCTGCAATACCCATCCTGTGAAATCATCATCGGTGATGTCCAGCGTTCCGGCATAGAAGCGGAGTTTGTTATTGAAAAAGTCGTATGCCATTATCACGCGCGTGAAGTCAGTGGTGGACAATGCTCCCATCTGCTTGGATACCATCTCGTTTTGTACGCCGTCGCTGTTCGTAACTAATTTGAGTCGGTTGTCAGCCGTAAGACTGAACGCAATGGAGTACGTATCATTACCATGTGCAAACAGTGTCATCTCGCGCCCTGTCTCGGCAGGTCGGATGAGCATGTCGAGTGTCAGATCTGTGATAGCGAGTTCGCGCGAAACCTTGGTGGCGGCATAGTGCTGCTGATTGCCATCGAAGTAGAGCGAGGTGGTCTGTGTGATGCCGGTGGCATTCGTTACGCCGAGGATCTGGAAGTTGTTGTCCTCATCGAGCCAGTTGCCTGCAATGGGTTCGCTGAACCGGAGCTTGATGTCGCCGTCGAGTTTGAGTATTCCGTTAGCCGGCAGCGGTTTGCCGAACAGCACGGGCGGACGCGTATCTTTCGTACCGCTGATGACGGGCGATGCCTTGGTTACAAATCCTGACCCGTGGCGGCAGAAGCAGACAGCACGCATGTCGTAACTAAGTTCCTTGGGATCGCGCTCGCCGTAGAAGCGGAAGGGCTCGATACGTCCGTTCTCAATCATCGCTTTGTTGCCTGTAGCGAGGTTGTACAGGCTGTCATCCGCGTAGAACGAGCACTGGTTAATCCACGCATCGTCATTCTCTGTCGAGAGTTTGTATTGGAACTCGATATGGTCGAAGTTCTTGTGGTGGATATTGAATCCGTCGATGCTGACCGGCAGGTAGTAGCCAATCGAGTCACGCGGTGAGAGGGTGTTCATTACCCATTTGTCTCGCGGAGCCGCGAGGTTGACCGGCGATGCCTCCGGCAGGAAATGTACGGAGAACTTCGCCAAAACGCCGATAGCCGCGCAGGTAGTTGACGCGAGTCTGATAGTCAGGTCTTCGTAATCATCCACGATACCGCGTCGTACCTGCATGGTCTTGACGATCGGTTCCCCGGGTTCGAGGAAGAAAGTGAGCGTCGAAGCCGAGGTGAGCGGCTCGCCGTCGATGAGGATGATTGCACCGTTGGGGTTGGTCTGCGGCTCTACGGAGAGCGACAGATACTGCCCTCTGGCAGGGCGACCGTCGGTATTGAGGTTATCGTTGACGAGCGTGACTTGGAACACTGCATCCTGGTCGGCAGGCACATTGCTGATAGAGTACCGATCCATGGTTATTTGCGGGTTCTCGATAGGCACCGTAGCGTTGCCCAGGACGAACATCCCGGGTTTGTACCACTTCGTACGCACCTCTCCCTCGTAGGGACAGTGGCTCGAACCGCCTTCCTGGAAGAAGATGAAACTGCCGTACTGATAGTCCGTCGCGTTGGAGTACATATTCATGTATTGCTTCCAGTCGCCGATTTGTGAGAGGAAGATACTGTCAGCCGGTGCACGATAGACGCTGACGGTGGTATAGCCGAAGGAGTCAGGAGAGATATTGAAACTTATCTTCCTGGATACAGACTGGCTGCCGCTATGATCAGCAAGCGGGATATCCGTGTCGATGGTGAATACCGGAGTAACTTCGGTTTTCCACTGAGCGCCGACAGCAATACCGTTGATATCAATAATGGCAGCATTATCTCCTGACTTCATGCGATCGTTTAGGAGATTGACGATAGCTTTTCCGACCGGCAATGAGCCTATTAGTTCAGCACCGGCTGAGACTTGATTGAACAAGGTGCCGAAATCCGGTGTGCCGTACGACATATTACCTCCCATTGACCAGTCAGCCGAGTAAGACTCGCTATAGTCGTGGTTGGTGCCGCCGCTAACGCTGAACGTGCCCACATGCTTGCCTGACTGACGTGCAACGACTTTCTCACGTTCGTTGGTAGCAAGGATACTTACCCATTTGACTATAACGTTGTTGATAGCCTGCACTTTATCGGCTTCAACGTAGTCCGGTACGTTCGTCGGTTTGATGATCTTGTAGGTGGTTGTATCCAGACCTATCTTTGACTCGTCGGTAGCGATATTCCAATAGACGGCAGATTTTTGTGCATTCGCTATAGATTGCGCCTCTGCGGAGTCCGCTGCGTTGATGATCAGTGCGTTACGTTGCTCAATCAGATTAGGCAGGAGCTTGTTGACGATATGTCCTTGCGTATAGGTGAAATCCGTACCGACGCGGCTGCCAAGAACCGTCTCTTTGGCAATCACAAAATGGTACTTTTCGCCGTCCGGCGTTTGGGCAGAAGCAACCTCCTTGATATATCCCGCATCGATTGCCGGCTTGCGCAACTGATAGGTGGTATCATCAATCATACGCACGGCACGCACCGTACCGTAGAGCACTTCCGTAGCGTGACCGATGAACACATCTGCGTTCGCTCCCACAAAAGCGGGCGACGAACCGGTCGAGATCTTCTCGGTATTGCTATAGGTATAACTGTAGGATGAGTTATACTTGATAGAAGCCACAAGCGGCACACTGAATGAGTTCGTCTTACCTGCCGACACGCTCACACCGCTATAAGATACCGTACTCACCACACCGACAGACTGGTTATACGCCGTACCGATCTTGAAGTTGAGGTTTACACCTGCCTTAAGGCTGATGGCAAAGGGATTGGTCGATTTATAGGTTGCACCTTTCTCCAGCGAGCAGCTACTGCCTCCTCCCGGCGGGTCGCGCAGCACATCGAGCACGCGGATATCGGCTGTCACGGCGCGTAGGTCACCGTTCTCCACATGGTTACCCGTCACGTAGCCACGCACTGCCTGACAGTCAATCGAACAGCCGTCACGCTCCAACGACAAGTCGAGCGAACGCAGTGCTTCTGTGCCCGTTGCCTGCAGACTGAGGTTATCGACCTCTACCTGTATATTGGCTTCTCCGTCCTCGTTCAGCGGGTAGGTTGCTGTGACGGTGTTTTCGCCTGATTTGAAGCCGTTGAACATCTTCAGGTTGCCGCCGCTCAGACGAACGCGGTCGGGCTTGGTAGAGGGGTCGTTGTTATAGAAATAATCCTCATAGACCGATACGCGGAACTGATAGGTTCGCCCCTGCTGGAAGACCGGATAATCAAGCAGATAGTCCACCGTGCCTGAACTGTTGACAGTATATGCGTCCACCGATTTGCTGAGGTTCAGCAGGTTAGACACGGGCAATGTTTTCTCGCCGTACCCCTCCAGTGCCATGCCGGCTTGATACTGCACTACACCCACCTGCATCGGACTGCGGTAGATGCAGTCATATACGGCGTTATAGGTGGCATGCAACTCGCCGCTGTCGGAACGCAAGGTTTGCAGCGGAGCGTTGGTCAGATCGAAGGTTGGAGCACCTGATTCGATACTGAGCAAGGTAGCATACCCCTTGGCGGTAGCTTGTACGACTTTGTATTTGACAGGGAACAAGTCAGTCGCGTACTCACCGGTCTTGCTGTCGGGACGGATAATGATACGCTTGAGTTCAAAGATCGTCTGCGTACCATCTACTGAGCGGTGTATCGTATCGCGTGTCAGGTCGTCGGGATCGTGAACCACATGAGCCGTATTGTCGCCCTCGAGCATTAGCACGAGTTGCAGGTCATCGCCGAGGTTGTTTGTGCCCAAGCCCAAGGCTGGTGGCAGTTTCTGCTGGTCGATACCGCCGGCTACCCGACCGACGAGACGCACCTTCGTCTGGTCGTAGAACCGTACGCCGTCCAGGGGCTTGACGAGTGAGAAAACCGTATCGCTTTCGGTGACGAACAGCCAGCCGTCGTTCATGAACGTGTGTCCGGCTTTCGCTACCTGCAGACGGCACGGCATAGACTTAGGTACCGTCAGTTCGAAATGACCGTCAGTACCGGTTAGATAGACTTTTCCGTTGCGGCGGATCGTGTCGCCGTTGAGCAGGAAGCAAGCACCGGCTACCGGTATAGAGCTCAAGTCATAGAGCACACGACCTGTCAGACGGGTGCAACTGGTATTGACGAAGTTTATTTCGGCGGCTATACAGTTCTTGCTGTCCAGTGGAACGGATGCCACACCCGAGGATGTGTTGTTATAGACGAATGTGCCGTACTGTGAGGTAGGTGTTACCGTATAGATAGTGCCAGATGATATGTCATAGGGCAGGCTGTCGAACACGAATGCACCATCAGCCCCCGTGATTATACTGCGTGAGATATCGTTACCGCTCAGGCTGACTGTCACGCCTGCCATGCCCGAGTTATCAGTCTGCGTTACAACGCCGCGTATCTCGCCGTACTGCGTACGCCAACCTATAGCCGTGGCAGAGTTGTCGGTGCGCTGTCCGTTGCACTCATAGCGCGCTACAATGGTGTATTCGTAGTGTGTGCCGGGAACGGCTGTCTGGTCAAACCATGTGACCTCTGCGCCGCGATAGATCGTATCCGGTGCATTGCTGCTGCCTTGCGGAATACGCAGCAGAATAAATTCATCCACCGATGGTGCGGAAGCCGTCCAACGCAGTTGCACACCCCGTTTGTTCTCTGTGTCCGTCAGTCCCTGTGAAGCGCTAAACGACGTAATCGTAGCCGCCTCATCGAAATAGAGCGACGGTCCGCTAATGGTTATCGGCTCCACGGAACGCGGATTCTGGAATCGCAACTCGGCATCCGACGGATCAATCTGCGCCCTGTAGGTAAAATGGGTACAAGCGATGTTCACTACGTCAGTGATGTGCGCCGTCCATGAGCCATCCTCATTGCGGCGGATGCTGTCTTGCGGAACGATGAACTGCACCTCGCTGTCCGATTCGACGGACTTACGCGTGAGAATAACCTTGGCACCGCGATCCCATGTGCACCGTCCGTAGGCCGTCGTACGGTACTTATTCATCAGACTGTCATATAACATCTGCTGAACAGCATCTTTGACTTCGTTCCAACGCTCGGTAACAACGGAAGGAACAGTCTTGCTTCCCTCACCCGGAGCAAACTCGGCGTGACTCTCATAGACCCAAGCGCCGCTATATCGGTATCTCCTGTCAAGAACAAGAGTCCACGTTCCGCCGTCGAATTGCTTGGCAGTCTCGTCATCAAGCTCGCGCTCCACAATGTCAAAATCATTGCCGTGGCCGTTAAATTCATACGTGTTGTATTGATTTACTCCTACTCGGATAGCAAAGCGTGTATGATTGCCTACTGGTACTTTGACGGTGTTCTTGCCTTCATCTAAATAGACCTCGCTGTCTGACGACGTGGTGCGGAATTGGAGGTCGTCCACTGCCTCATAGAATCCCCGCTGAACATTGATCGTCATAGTGACGGTGTCGAGCGGCACCTTACTTTCTACGAAGTAAGGAATGAGTTCGCAATCAGCGGGAACGATGGGTGCGTCGGTGATCTCCGCGTTGTCAATATGGATGTTGAAATGTACCTTGCGGTTGTTGTCAAAATCCTGATCAAGTGTGTAGTCCGGCTGTTTTATGGCGAGTGGTGCCAGGAAACTATGCTGCTGCAAGGTCGTCTGCTTGGCGAAAGGATGCTCCCAGTCCCAAGCCGAGGATGAGGCTCGACGCACACGGTAGTATATTGGTTGCGCCGGCTGCGTCTTCGTCTTTGCTACCAGTCGCAGATGCATTATATAGAGCGGCTCGCCTTCTTCGCTGGTCAGCATATAGTTGTAATATGGGAGATTATAGCACCGCTCGAGCGAGTCTTCTACCATTCCTGCCGGTATGGTTGTTTCATCGACATAGCTGTAGGTACTGCTATCCGCAATCATCGGCAGGAGCTGGATGGTTTGGGCATCCGAATAGTCTGCTTTCCGGGCACGCTGGATCTCAAAGTAGTCAGTGCTGATCAGATCCTCAGCCTTCGGATTGCGAATCGTCCAACTCAGTGTCTTCGCTCCGGTGTAACTACCCTGAGCATCTTTGCCCTCTTTGACCGCGAAATCATAGATACGGTGGTAGGCAGGGATATCAATGGCGTTCGTCGTGCGCTCAACGGTAGTGGATACATCCGAGTTGGGCTGCACCGTAAACGTAGCCCGGAAGCCACGCTGGATATCATCGCTTGTGGGCACGATGATCGAACCGGCACGGTTGCTTACCGTCACCGGTTGCGAGCTGAGCGTGGTCGTATAGGATTTTGGGGTCTGATAGACCACGTACGGTATAGCGGCTTTGCCGTCGCGGATAGGATTGCCATTGTCGTCCATAAAATACAGATAGGGCGACTGCAACTCCGGTGCTATCAGGTCATCTGCACCGTCCATACGGTCGGGGAAGCAATACCAGAGTTTCTTGTAAGGTGCTTCCGACTGATCCTTTGCATCGTATTTGTAGATATAGGCATCTACGCCGGCATAGAACGTTGTGCTTGTCAGCGATTGAGGCAGATACCAGTCGAACTCGAGGAACACGACGCGTTTGTAGCTGCCGTCCATCGATTTTTGTGCCGACAGTTCGACACTCTGATACCCTGTACCGGGATCAATCTGCTTCGTTCCGCCGTCTGCGGTCTTCGTAAACCAGAGTGTCGTGCCGGAACCGAGACGATAGTTGTTCTGCCAGCCGTACGACCAGATAGGAATCTTGAAATGGACAACGCCGTTACCTTTGGGTGTGACACTGTAGTTCTCGGTTTCTTCCAGGAAATCATTCGCAGCTGTTGCACTGCCTGCGAATAACATCAGCAGTCCGGTGATGACTGCCAGACGGTTAAGAATGTTTTTCATAATCAACTTGTGTATAGTATTTGGCAAGCGTGCGAAGTAGTCAGCTTTGCACGCCTAATAAGTAAGGATTACTTGTGGCAGTTGTCCCTGCTCAGGAAGGTCTGCTCTTTTTTCACGCTCTTGGCACCTGCCTGATAATAGAGTTCCAACTGAGCGTCAGACTCTACGCCTGTGCCGTAGAAGTAGTACTCTTCCGTTACGTCATTCTGCATGACAATAGTCATTTTCCAGCACTGTGCTTTGTTGGGGTCACAGGAAACAAAAGTGGCACTCAATGCCAACATGCAGCACGCAGCTACGGCAAAAAACATTTTTTTCATTGTTTGAATCAATTTATGGGTTAGTGGTTATGATCATTTTCTTTCCGCGGGACACGTATATGCCGGGAGCGGCAGGTTGTGTGCCGACGGGTCGTCCGAGCAGGTCGTAGTACATCTGCCCGTTATCTGGGGTGACGTCGTGCAATGCATCCGGCAGGTTAAGGATCTTTGTCAGTCCGGCATAGGCGTTGATGAGTCCTGCGCCGGATTTGTTGTTCGGAGTATGATCCAGCGGATGCGATGTCTCCCGGATGACGGTCAGTATCTCTTCGGGCGTGAGTGTGGGTTTGGCTTGCAACCACAGGGCTATTATACCTGCCACCATCGGCGACGCCTGCGATGTGCCGTACTGACTGACCCATGTCTCGAGACCTGCTACGCCATCGGCGTCGTACGACTCAACGGCTTCTGCTTGGTTATCCGGCCAGTAGTAGTTTCCGGCACTCAGCACTGATCCGATAGCGGTCACGTCGGGTTTGTAGGACTCCTCCCACGTCGGTCCCCACGATGAGGACGGTGCTATGCCTAATTGTCCGTCATCGCCAAGGGCGTAGTTCGCCGCCGCTATGACGTTCGGGAACGGTGCGGGCATACCTACGGTATAGGCTGTGGACAGTGTGCATCCGGCGGGTGATGCGGATTGGATAGAGGCTCTTGTAAGGAATATATCAAACGGCGCCGAGCCTTTGACGGTCATCGTTGTCTGCTGCATCTCGGGCAGTTCGCCTTGTGGGATCAGTCGCACCTTATAGACCTTCCTACCGTCGGGCGCATCGGGCAGACGTTTATGCTCGAACGCATAGAGTGCATTGATCTCGTCAGCATTGCTGAAAGAAACCGTCACCGTGTCTGTCGAACGCAGGTAGAAATCCTTGCTCATAGGTATGCCGGGCAGCAGCAGTTGTAGTTGCGCTTCGGTGTTCGTGCCGCTGTGCATATACGGTTGACTCTCTTCGGCATTACCCTCGTTGCCTGCTGCGGACACGATGATATGTCCGGGTCCGGTCAGACTCTTGTACTCCTCCTGATAGGCTTGCTGCTCGGTTGAGAAGCCTAAGTTCATGCACATACTGATATTGATCACTATAGGTTTGCCTACCGAATCCGCATACGCTTCCATAGCACGGATCATGCTGACCACGCGCTGATGATACAACTGCACGGTCGAGTCGCGATGCATGTTCAGCGCCACGTCGGCGAACAGTATCTCGCTGGCGGGAGCCATACCTTTGTATCGTCCGCTTCCGGCTGCTATACCTGCCACATGTACTGCGTGGTTGATGGGCATAGGTCCGTACAGCGAGCAGTAGCTGTACTTGCGTGCGAGGATAGCCTGCGGGTCGGTCAGTATGACCTCGGTACCGTCCTCATCCATATCCCAGATCTTACGGATACGCAGTTCTCCTTGCGCGTCGCGGAACGTGGGGTGGTTGTACTGCATACCGCCGTCAATGATACCCACAATCACTCCCTGACCATCGTAGGCTTGCGGTAGCGGCGCTTGGCCGTCGTGAACGGCTTGAGTGTGGGTTAACTGACGGCAGGAATCCAGGCGAAGATACGTCTCCGCAGCATGCGCGGACAGAACAGCTGCTATAGGCAGCAAGCAGGTGAATAGCATCACTCTGACGGTTCGTATGGAAAATTTCATTCTCTTATTGTTTTTTTGTATGTGTTTACGTATTGTGCAAACATGCGAGGGTATCAGCCTCGCATGCCTAAGTGAGATTAGAGCGTAACCTTGTCTTTTACCTCCCATTTGTTCGTGTCGTTATTCAGACCTTTGAGTACCACAACAAGGTCTTTGTACGAACCGATACCACCCTCACGCAGCTTGGCTATACCTGCAGCAAAAGCGTCTTTCGCACGCTTGTCAGCATTGGATTTTGTGTCCTTGTAGATAACGGAAACCTCACTCGGCTGATCAGCCGACTTTTTCATCTCCTCCATGATAACGGGCAGAGCGTTCAACTCAAACTGCATGCTCATTCTCTCATCCTGCTCAATCGTGTCGTCCAAGCCAACGATGTACTGATAACTGCTCTTTTGCTCGTTATTACACGAACTGAATACTACGCCTACCAAGGCAAGGCAGCATACTACTGCCAACGAAAAATACTTTTTCATAACATTTGTTTATTTAGGGGTTAAACATTAGTCCCATGCATCGTCTGACGACGGTTCTTCCATCTTCAGTTGAACCGTCAGCTTGTCGCCGGTCTTCGCCTGTACGGTTACAATCGAGTTGCGTCTGTCCTCGGAATCGTAGGTGCAGAAGTAGAAGGTAGCCTTGTCGTCAATCTCCAAGCCTGCTACATTGCTCGGGTCGAGATCATCGGGCGACTTGAGGTTGAAATGCGCAACACCCGCACCGTCGGTCTTGGCGGTACCGCTGTTGTTCGATTTGTAGAGTGTGGTGCCCTCTCCCAAACCGTTGTCTTTGAATTTGTACACGGTGACATCAGCAACCGGCTGTCCGGCTTTGATCACCTTAACATCCACGGTGGCCTCTGTCTTGAACCGAACACATGAGGTCATTGCTACGGCAACGATTGCCGCTAAGAGTAATTGAAATTTTTTCATTGTTGTTAAAAATATTAGTTGTTAATTTGTGTGCGCCATATGCTTTGCGCATGCAAAGGTACAAAAAATTTTTGACATTTGCAAATAAAGAGCGCTTTTTTTTTACAAGTTGTGCCCTACCTATGATGAAATGGCGGCTGTGATTCCGCCAAATAAAGATTTCTTATTCGGCGGATTTGATATGTTTCATCCTAATTCCCGCCAATTAAAACAGCGCATCAAGTGTTAAGGATTCTTGCACAATTCCGGCATATTCATTTTGCTTGATGCCGAAAGAGGTTATAAATACCAAATGTGCCATTTTACGCTTCGGCAGATGATCTGAAAGCAATTGTAAGCGTTCACGAAGTGTCAAATCGTAGTTTTTATTTATTGCAAATAGACCGTTGGTGAATTTCATTTCGCATACGTCAACTATATTATCTGCCCTATCAATAATCATATCTATCTGTGAGCCTTTTGTGTTTTCAGTCCCTTGCAATGCCCATTTGGAAATAGTTGTGCTGACTTGTGGTATGCCTAAGGCGTGCTTGATTTGCGGGATGTGATTAAAGCACAACTCCTCAAATGCAAAGCCTCGCCAGACATTTATCTGCCCGGACAGAGCATTTTGTTGCCAGAAGTCGGCTGGACGCTCCTTACCGTCCATAAACGTAAGATAGAATCGACAAAACGGATCAATAAGTTTATAGCGTTCTTGTCGCTTGCCTTCTGTATAAGATGTATAAGGCAGCAGGAAATCGCTCATCACGAGATTCTTAAGCACAACAGAGAAGTTTCCGCCATCGGTTTTGGACATTGCCTCTAACAACTGCTGTCGAGTCAAACCTACATGTGTCTTAGCGGCTATCCGAACAGTCTTCATATATTTATCCGCATTCGTGAACAACGAGCCAAACAAACGCTCATATTCTTGCTTTAGAGGAGCCTGGTCGGCAAAGAAAATGCTATCAACAGCTTGCGGAAGACTTTGTTTGGGTTGTACAAAACTGATATAGTGAGGTATTCCTCCGGCTATCATGTAGAACTGCGCGATGTCGTATCTGCTCCACTTAACACCTCTGTCCTGCAGCAGTTGTTCCGTTTCATGCAGACTGAATGGCAGCACTTTTATCTCACGGGTAATGCGATTGTATAATCCGCCTTTATTATTGATAATTGACTGCTTCATCCATGATGTAGCCGAACCGCAAACAATAAGCATCAAGTTTTCCTGTCTTGCTCCCCAACTGTTCCAAAAATGCTCAAAGGCAGCAAGAAAGTTCGAGCGTGGCGTGTCTAACCAAGGCATCTCATCCAAGAATACCACCTGTCGTTGACCGTTTGGTTTGCTAAGAAGCACGGATTTGAGAAGTTCGAACGCATCCAGCCAATTAGTGGGCTGAGGGATATCAACATCCAAACCACTGTTGCGCAATGTTATATAGAAAGCATGTAACTGTTCCTGCATCGCATTCTTTTTGGTGAATAGATGCGGCGACAAACCTGTGTGGTAAAACGTAAAGCGCGATTTGAAAAGTTCGCTCACAAGATAGGTCTTACCTACACGGCGACGCCCATACACTGCCACAAACTCAGGTCGCTTGCTTGCATACAATTGCTCTAACAAAGCAATGTCGTTTTCTCTGCCATAAATCTTCATAGACATAACATTAAGAATAACGCTGCAAAGTTAACATTTTTTTTTCAAATATGCAAATAAAATGCATTAAATTGGCGGATTTTACTCTTTTTTACCCTAAATCCGCCAAATAAAGATTGCTTATTCGGCGGATTTGACATGTTTCATCCTAATTCCCGCCAATTAAAACAGAGCCCCCCGGTGAGTTCGGCAAGGAATTGTTACCGTTTTTTTAAGTAAAAAATGCACAAGTAGCGGAAAATGCACGGTAAAAGTCAAAAAAGTTGCGCAATATTTGCAAATATGGGAATTTTTTTGTAATTTTGCAAGTGCAAAATTCGGTAGCAAACAATAAACGAACTATATTAAACGAGACAAGCGATATGAAAAATGAACTGAATGCCTTGATCATGGAGGCGATGAAAAACCATGATTCCGTACGTACAGAGACGCTGCGCGCCATCAAGAGTGCGTTCCTCAATTGGCAGACGAGCAAGGAGAATGCCGGCAAAGAACTGACCGAGGCGGACGAGATACAGATCTTCAAAAAGATGGTCAAACAACGTCAGGAGTCGGTTGAACAGTACCTCGCAGCCGGCCGCAAGGAATTAGCCGATGCCGAGCAGGCACAGATAGACGTGTTGGAGACGTTCCTGCCGCAAGCAGCGTCGGAGGAAGACATCGTTCGCGCGTTCAACCAAGCTAAAGATGCGAACGGCTGGGAGGCTGAAAAACGGAACATGGGACTGTTCGTGAAAGCCATCAAGGCGGCTCTGCCTAACGCCGACGGCAAAATGGTGGCACAAGTTGTACAAAGCCAATTGGCATAAGTGATAGTACAGAAAGACTATGATCAGAGTAGCAATCTTAGGTTACGGCAATATAGGCCGTGCAGCGGAAGAGGCTGTTAAGGCTGCGCCGGACATGGAGTTGGCGGGAGTGTTCCACCACAACGACTGCCTGGACTGCATGGCTGCGGATGTGGCACTCGTTTGCACCCCGACGCGCGAGGTGCAGAAGTT
>CADBAZ010000032.1 GCA_902792835.1 uncultured Bacteroidales bacterium | reverse complement strand
GGTAATAGTGGATGTCTCGGTCTTGCAACCGGTGAAGACCATGGTCAGCATTGCGACCAGAACCAAAGCTAATTTTTTCATACGATTTGAATTTTGGGGTTATTATTATTGTTTTCTTAATTTGTTGGCTAATCCGACCAACGTTTATTTCTCTTTCGGTTGTTCAGCCTCATTGTGCGGCTGATCATTCTCGCTCATATTTTTGATAAACAGATTGACTACGTGCTTGGTAACAATCGTCTTGCGCACAGCGTGACGCACCTTGTCGGCTGTGGACGGCGCATCACTGACCGTAGCGGTCAAGGCAGCCTGCTCAGCCTCAGCCACCTCTTGCTCGCGTTTGTCAATCTTCGCACGGAAAGCGGGCGATGCGTGGTTGTACAGGAAGTTGTAGCACGGCACAGTAGCCTTCATGATGTACGGCGTGAGGAACGTCGTGAGCACACTCGCTGCCACAATGATCGGATAGATAGCCGGATCGGTTACGCCGAGACTGCTACCCAAGCCGGCAATAATAAACGAGAACTCACCGATCTGCACAAACGAGAAACCCGTCAGCATCGAGTCCTTGAACGTCGAGCCACCCCACCAGCAGCCCAGTGTACCGAACACGATCATACCTACGATGATCACTACGGATACAAACAGAATTGCCGACCAGTACTCTACCAGCGACGAGGGGTTGATCATCATACCGACCGACACAAAGAAGATAGCAGCAAACACGTTCTTGAGCGGCATCATAAGGTGCTCAATGCGATGCGACTCCAGCGTTTCCGCCAGCACCATTCCCATAATGAACGCACCCAGTGCACTGCTGAAGCCCGCTTCCTCAGCAGTCAGAACCATGCCGAGGCACAAACCCAACGACAGAATGATCAGCGTCTCATCGTTCAGGTACGGACGAACTAAGCGAAGCAAGGTCGGGATAATCAATATACCTACCACGAACCAAATCACCAGCGTCACAGCCAGCACACCGACTTTCTTGAGCAGCACAACGCCTTCGAAATTGTTCTTGACGGCTATACTGGACAGCAGCACCAACAGCACCACAGCTACTATATCTTCGAGAACAAGTATGCCTGTTGCGCCTTTCACAAAGCGCGCCTTGCTCAGCCCCGCCTCGTCGATGGCTTTCATCACTATCGTTGTACTCGACATACATAGCATAGCAGCGAGGAACAACGAGTTCATGTTATCCAACAACGAGAAACGACCTACGCCATAGCCTAATACCAACATACCTACGATGATCGTTGCTGCGCCGACTAACGCCACCTTGCCGCTCTGGAACAGGTTCTTCAAGCGGAACTCCAGACCGATGCAAAACAGCACGAACAGCACACCGATATTACCCCACGCCTCAACGTTCTCGTGGCTGACGAGATTCTCACCGAACAGGTTCGGACCCACCAGCACGCCGGCTACAATGTAGCCTAATACTACAGGCTGCTTCAGTAACTTGAAAAGCAGACTGACTACACCTGCAGTAATCATCAAAATATACAGATCTTGTACCATAAAAAAACTTAATATTCAAAAAACGTACAAAGTTACGAAAAAAAAATGATAAATGCAAGAGTTGAGTGCATTTTTCTTGCAGAAAAACGCAGAAAAGTGAAAATATACTACATTATTTGCAAAAATTGCACACCAAATCAAACATTTTGCACAAAAAAAAAAAAACCGCGAGGGATGAACCCCGCGGTTTTTGGATAGTAAACCGTTAAAACGTTAAGCGGTTATGCTTACAGCAGTTTCTTGACTTGGTCATAGACGTTCTGGGCGGTGAAGCCGAGTTTCTCGTCGAGCACCTTGTACGGTGCAGAGAAGCCGAAGGAGTTAAGTCCCCAGACAGCACCGTTCTCGCCTACGAGCGACTCGAGCGTGCAAGGCAGACCGGCTGTCATGCCGAAGCGTTTGATGCCCTTAGGCAGCACAGTGTCCTGATACTCTTTGGGTTGCTCGCGGAACAAGCCTTCCGACGGCACACTGACAATCACTTCCGAACCCGAGGCAAGCAGAACGACTTGCGGGTTCTCGTCCTTGCTGACGATATACGCGCCTTTGCGGAAACCGTCGAGGTTCACGTTAGGCACCGGAGCTATATCCTGACGGCTGAGGATAAGTGCACTCGGCGTTGCAGTATTCTCGATAGCCAGACGCCATGCAAGGGTTGTCTCCTCAGCATCGGCAGGACGCAGTACAAGCATCGAGGGTTTGCCGTGGTGGTTGTGGAGCTTCTCCATCAGACGGATCTGTGCCTCCTGCTCCACAGGCTCGTGGGTCGGACCGTCCTCACCTACACGGAAGGCGTCGTGGCTCCAGATGAAGATGACAGGCACTTCCATCAGTGCAGCCAGACGAACAGCAGGTTTCATATAATCCGAGAACACAAAGAACGTACCGCAAGCCGGGATAACGCCGCCGTGCAGACTCATACCGATGCAGATGCAAGCCATAGTAAGCTCACTCACACCTGCCTGCAAGAACTGACCGCTGAAATCGCCCTTGGTGAATGCTTTGGTCTTCTTGAGGAAGCCGTCGGTCTTGTCGGAGTTACTCAGGTCAGCCGAGCTGACGATCATATTGCCCACATTCTCAGCCAGGAACGACAGGGCGGTAGCGGAAGCTGAACGGGTAGCCGCACCGGCTTTCTGCTGAACAAGACTCCAGTCGATGCAAGGCACCTCGCCGGACATATATGCCTCGTAGTGCGCTGCATCAACGGGGTTCTTCTGCTTCCACTCGAAGTATGCTGCATAGCGTTTGTTAGCCAGTTCGCGGAGCTCGGCAGCACGCTGCTCGTAGAGTTTCTCGACCTCGGGGAAGATAGCGAATGGTGCCGCAGGATCACCGCCCAGGTTGGCGATGGTCTTCTCATAAGATGCGCCGGATTTGCTGAGCGGGTTACCGTGCGTTGAGCACTTGCTCTCAAACGACTCGCCTTCGGCGGTGACGCAGCCCTTGCCCATAATCGTATGACCGATAATGAGCGACGGACGCTCTTTCTCGGCTTTGGCAGCCTTCAGCGCCTCGCGGATGGCATCAGGATCGTTGCCGTTGATCTCCTGCACGAACCAGTTCCAAGCTTTGTACTTCATGGCTACATCCTCGCTGGTTACCTCGCGGCACATCGTGGAGAGCTGTACTTCGTTGCTGTCATAGAACATGATCAAGTTATCCAAGCCAAGGTTACCGGCTATACGGCCTGCACCTTGCGAGATCTCTTCCTGCACACCGCCATCGGAGATGAAGGCGTAGATCGTAGGATTATGCACCTCGCCGAAACGTGCATTCATGAACTTAGCCGCGATGGCAGCACCTACGGCAAACGTGTGACCTTGACCGAGCGGACCGCTGGTGTTCTCAATCATGCGCTCGATGTCACGTTCGGGGTGACCGGGCGTTACGCTACCCCATTGACGGAGGTTCTGAAGGTCTTCGAGTGAGAACTTACCTGCCAGGCAGAGCTGTCCATAGAGCATCGGAGCCATGTGACCCGGGTCAAGGAAAAAACGGTCGCGTGCTTCCCATGCAGGATTCTCGGGATCGTACTCGAGGAACTCCGAGAAGAGTACATTGATGAAATCTGCGCCACCCATAGCACCGCCCGGGTGACCGCTCTTGGCTTTCTCGACTGCTGCCGCCGCAAGAATGCGGATGTTGTTGGCAGCTTTAAGCATTAGTTCTTTGTTGTTCATAATGGTATTAATTTGTTAAAATGGTTTTTCTTCGAAAAACGTTAAACAGTTAAAATGGTTTGCTGCGCAAACGTTAAATAGTTAGTTTTGCGAGAGTAATTACTTAACGTTTTCTCGCAAGAGAAAACCATCTTAACTCTTTAACTATTTAACGCGGCAACGCCGCCTAAAAAGTGTAGCCTAAGTAGTACTCAAATCCCCAATTGGAGGTATCGCGGTAGCCGAAGCCGGGGATGTAGTAGGGTGTGCTTAGTTCGCTGTGGCTGTTGGTGGTGAACAGGAACTTCATCCTGATAGCCCAACCCATATTGAACCCTTTGACTATATTCACCTGCACTCCGGCAAGCACCTCTCCCCACGCATCGGCAATCCATGTACCGTTCAATCGCTCCGGCGTATATGCTCCAGGCTCTCTTGTGGCTTCTCCCGTAAGCACTTCTGCCGTTGATTCGCCTTGTTTTTCTACGTCCGACAACAGGAAAGGCATCTTCTGCCAACTCGTTCCGGCACGCACACCGATGAGCATGTACGAACGGCTCTCGGGATGTTTCTTAAGCGGGTTGACATCCAGTCCCAACCGCACGAACTCTCCATAACCGCTATATGCAGGCACCGGTGCGTCCTTTACTTGCAGAAACCGTCCTGCGTGCCCCAACTCGATGGTCGGGAAGAGCCTGTTGAGCAGTCTGACACTCACCGCCGCCTCAACGCTGTAAGTATGCCAGTTGCTGCGCGCCAGGTCGAGTATCGGGTTGAGCAGATCGATGCGTACGGTGGTGGACTGATAGACCTGTTTCTTTGGTTTCTTAGCCACACTTGTTGTGTCCGCAGGTTCGGACGGTTCTTGCGCCAACATCGGCAAAGCCAGTGCTATCATCCATATGAACGCCAAGCGTCTCATACCAACGTAGCTGCTTCGGCATTCAGCGCGTGCAGGGCTTTCTGGTTGGCAGTTTCGCCGTTGGTGTTGTAGGCGGTGAGCAGAATCTTGGCATAATCCAGCGACGTGCTCTCCGGCGGCAGTTGCATCGCCATGGCAGAAACGAAAGCCAACATCTGTCCGCGCGCTGCAACAATGAGTTCCCACACCTGCTCGGAAACGTAGATCTGCTGACTCAGATTGTGGTCAAACTCCAGACGGATCGTTTGCAGCAGACGTTGTTGCAATTGCGCAGCAGTGAACTGCGACACATCCAGATCCATCAACATGTGCTCGGGTTGCGTGCGCTCCAGCATCAGCGCCAGACGCTCGTAGGCACGCAGGCGAATAGGTGAAATCTCTTTCTGCGCAGCACGCTTGAGTTCCCACTCACGCTTCTGCTGTTCGTTTTTGAACAGTTTGTACATCACAATCCACGTCGCCAACAGTACAATCAGCGAGGGGATGCAGTATTTGAGTATCTCTATCATAATCCGGTGTTTATTGCGTTAGAATAGTGACCCTTGCGAGTCATGGCTGATAGGTGAACGGTGCAGATGTCTGTATGCCAGTTCGGTCACCTCACGTCCGCGCGGTGTGCGCTTGATGAAGCCTTCCTTGATCAGGTAGGGTTCATACACATCCTCGATCGTTCCTGCATCCTCGCCCATAGCAGTAGCGATGGTGTTCAGACCGACCGGTCCGCCACGGAACTTGTCGATGATGGTGGTGAGGAGTTTGTTGTCAATCTCGTCGAGACCGAAGGTATCGATGTTCAGAGCCTCAAGGGCATATTGTGCTATATCGAGGTCAATAGTGCCATCGCCTTTGACCTGTGCAAAGTCACGCACACGGCGTAGCAGGGCGTTGGCTATACGCGGCGTACCGCGGCTACGGCGCGCTATCTCGGCAGCAGCGTGACTGTCGATATGTACGCCGAGCAATCCCGCACTGCGCGCCACGATGGCGGAAAGGATGTCGGCGTCGTAATATTCAAGGTGGCAATTGATGCCAAATCGTGCCCGTAAAGGCGAAGTGAGTAGTCCGCTACGGGTCGTAGCGCCTATGAGTGTGAAATGATTGAGGTCGATCTGAATCGTACGTGCCGACGGACCTTTGTCAATCATAATGTCGATTCGATAATCCTCCATCGCGGAGTATAGATATTCCTCCACAACAGGTGATAGACGGTGAATCTCGTCGATGAACAGCACGTCGTTCGGTTCGAGCGAGGTGAGCAGTCCTGCGAGATCACCGGGTTTGTCGAGTACAGGACCGGAAGTGACTTTGAAGCCTACGCCCAGTTCGTTGGCGATGATGTTACTCAAGGTCGTTTTGCCCAGACCCGGAGGACCAAACAGCAGCACATGGTCAAGGCTTTCGCCGCGCAACTTGGCTGCCTCGACGAAGATGCGCAGGTTACTCACGATCTTCGTCTGTCCGGCAAAGTCGGCAAACCGCAAAGGACGCAGGGCATTGTCCTGTTCCTTTTCGTTCATCTGTTGGCGTATGTCAAAATCACTCATGTGTTGCTTGTTTAAATGTTTGCTCCAAGTCTTCTATTTCATTGAGGGGTTGGTCGAGACGTATCTGACCGTGGTCGATAATGATGACGCGGCTACATATAGCCTTGACTTCCTGCAAGATATGCGTGGAAAGAATCACCGTGTGATGCTTGCCCAAATCCCGTATCAGAGCACGTATATCTTCCAGTTGGTTGGGGTCGAGACCCGTGGTAGGCTCGTCGAGTATGAGCACTTCGGGATCGCCCATCATCGCTGCCGCCAGCCCCACGCGCTGCTTGTAGCCCTTGCTCAGCTCACGAATGCGCTTATTCGCCTGAGGCGTAAGACCGACGAGGTCGATAAGATGTTCGACCGCTTGCTGATTGCTGACGGCTGACTGCTGATTGCTTTTTCGCATGCGCGCGACAAATAACAGGTACTCGCGCACGTACATGTCTGCGTAAAGAGGATTCTGTTCAGGCAGATACCCTATGTGGCGATGCACCTCATCGGGGTTCAAGAGCACATCTACGCCACAGACCTCTACTCGTCCCTTCTCAGCTTTCCACAGCCCTGTGAGCACCTTCATCATCGTGGATTTGCCGGCGCCGTTCGGTCCAAGCAATCCGACAACCTCCCCCTCACCGACGTGCAAACACACGTCGTTGAGGATGGAGGTTTTGCCGATTGACTTATATAAGTGCTCTACGTGAATCATTTAGAGCCAACGTACGTAGCAGAAGTCCATACGGTGAGGCAGCAGATCATTCTTCGGGAACATACGCAAGCCGAACTTCAACGCACCGGCGTAGTTGGCTTTGTAATTGGTCTCGAAGTGCAGAATCGTGCCTACGGCCTTCTTGAGGTCAAACTCCTGAACTTGATAGAGCTTGTCGTTGTTGTGCAGCGACGAACGTGTTACTACGAGTTCAACACCGATGCCCTTGTCGCCAAGACCCTTGGTATCAAGGATAACCTCGAGTTTGTAGTTCTCACCTACCATCGGTCCGGCTGCAAGCACCTCTTCGATATTGCTGCTTACGACGCTGATCTCGTCCCAGTGGTTAACGATGTTCTCCTTCCAAGCCACGATCTGTTTAGCCAATTCGTAGTTGTTGGCTGCGAGTGTAGCGTGACGTTTAGCCAGTTTGCAATAGAAGCGGTCGAAGTAGTCGTCCATCATTCGCTTGGTAGTGAAGCGCGGAGTGATCTCCGTTACGCTCTTCTTGATTGCCTGCAACCAAGCCGGTGAGAAGCCCTGTGCATTACGTGCGTAGTACATCGGGATGATCTCGCTCTCGAGCATCTGGTAGATAGTAGCAGCATCGAGCTGGTCTTGGTGAGCCTGGTTCTCGTAGGTACGTTTGTCGGTCAGTGCCCAACCTGCGCCGGGAACATAACCCTCGTACCACCAACCGTCAAGCACGGAGAAGTTCAGCACACCGTTCATCTGGGCTTTCTCGCCGGATGTACCGGAAGCCTCGAGCGGACGAGTCGGAGTGTTGAGCCAGATATCCACACCGGAGATCAATCGCTTAGCGAGATCCATATCGTAGTTCTCGAGGAAGATGATCTTACCCAGGAACTGCGGCATACGGCTGATCTCGATGATACGTTTGATCAATCCCTGACCTGCACCGTCAGCGGGGTGAGCCTTACCGGTGTACAGGAACTGAACAGGATAGTTCGGGTTGTTCACGAGGCGCTCCAGACGCTCCAGGTCGGTGAACAGCAGGTGTGCACGTTTATAGGTAGCAAAACGACGACCGAAACCGATGATCAGCGTGCTCGGGCTCATCTCGTTCAGTGCGCGAACGATACGTGCAGGATCGCCTTGCGACTTCATCCAGTCCTCTTGGAACTTATGACGGATGTAGTCGATCAAACGTTTCTTCAGGTACATACGTGTACCCCAGATCATCTCGTCAGGGATGTTCAGGTACTCACGCCACATATCTTTGTTCGACTGATCGAGCCAGAAGCCCTTCGGGAAGTTCTGACGATATACTTTCTTCCACTCCGATGCGGCCCAAGTCGGCATGTGAACGCCGTTGGTTACGTAACCTACGTGGAGCTCTTCGGGGTAGTAGCCTTTCCATACGGGCGAGAACATCTTCTTGCTCACCTCGCCGTGCAGCCACGATACACCGTTTGCCTCCTGGCAGGTGTTCAGCGCGAATACGGACATCGAGAACTTCTCGCTGCTGTCCTCGGGGTTAGCACGACCCAGACCGATCAGATCACCCCACTCGATACCGAGTTTGTCGGCGTACGTGTGCATATACTTGTAGAACAGACCTTCCTCGAAGTAGTCGTGACCTGCGGGCACCGGCGTATGGCAGGTGTACAGACCGCTGGCACGAACAACCTCCAACGCCTGACGGAAGTTCAGACCTTCGTTAACGAGGTCCACCATTCTCTGCAAGCCCATCAAAGCTGCATGACCTTCGTTGCAGTGGTAAACGTCTTTCTTGATGCCGAGTTTGTTCAGGGCAATCACACCGCCTATACCGAGCAGAATCTCCTGCTTGATACGGTTCTCCCAGTCACCACCGTAGAGTTGGTGCGTGATCTGACGATCCCACTCGCTGTTCATATCGTTGTCGGTGTCGAGCAGGTAGAGCTGAATACGACCTACGTTCACCTTCCACAGGAATGCGTGCACGAAACGGTCAGGATACGGTACGTCGATTACCATCGGGCTGCCGTCCTCGTTACGAACCTGTGTGATAGGCAGGTTGCTGAAGTTCTGTGCCTCGTAGTTGGCAATCTGCTGACCTTCCGGAGAAAGAGTCTGTGTGAAGTAACCATAGCGATAGAGGAAACCGATAGCTGTCATATCCACGTTGCTGTCCGAAGCCTCTTTCAGGTAGTCACCGGCAAGAATACCCAGACCACCGGAGTAAATCTTCAGCACGCTCGACAAGCCATACTCCATCGAGAAGTACGCAACCGACGGACGGTCGCCACGTGGCACTTTCATGTAATTGGTGAAATCCTCATAGATCGAGTCAAGTTGCGCCATGAATACGCGGTCCTTGCTCAGTTCGAGCAGTTTGTCGTAACCGAGCATGTTGAGCAACAGTACAGGGTTCGACTGTGCGCGATGCCATGCATCATTGTCAATCTGACGGAACAGGTTCTTCGCATCACTGTTCCAAACCCACCACAGGTTGTATGCAAGGTCACGTAACTTAGTCAAGTTCTCGGGCAGATGAGCCTGAACCGTTACTTCGCGAACCTGCATTTGGTTTGCATTACTTACTTTGATTTTCATAACTTTTATGATTTTGTTGTTTACTGTTCGATTCGATGTATCATCACATTTGCTCCTTGTTTATTGCTTCGCAACATAACCGGCTACAAAGATACAAATAATTTTCTAAATTTGCAAATTCACGCCTAAAAAATGTATAATTTTATAATAAAAATGTCATTTTTTTCGATTTTAGGCAGAATTACATACCTTTTAGGTATTTGTCAGCTTCGATAGCAGCTTTGCATCCGGCAGCCGCAGCGACGATTGCCTGACGATAATGCGGGTCGGCGCAGTCACCGGCTGCAAACACGCCGGGTATGTTCGTGCAAGGGCTGTCGCCTTTGACCTTAATATAGCCCTCGGCATCGAGGTCAAGGTAGTCGGCAAAAAGCTTGGTATTCGGCTGGTGACCGATAGCCAGGAAGAATCCGTCGATAGCTATGTGGCGTTGCTCCTCGTCGGGCAGACCTTTCTTGTAGATCAGGTCTGCACCCTCGACCTTCGTTTCGCCGGTCAGCCGCAGCGTGTTGTGCTCAAACAGCACCTCAATCTTCGGGTTGTCAAACACGCGCTGCTGCATAATCTCCGAGGCACGGAAGTACGGTTTGCGAACGATCATGTACACCTTCTGGCAGAGATTAGCCAGATAGATCGCTTCCTCGCAGGCTGTATCGCCGCCGCCCACCACGGCAACGGTCTTGCCGCGGTAAAAGAAACCGTCGCAGGTTGCGCAGGCACTCACGCCGCGTCCTCTGTACTCTTTCTCGCTCGGTATACCCAGCCACTTGGCACTGGCGCCGGTAGCGATGATGACAGTGTCTGCCTCGTAGAGCGTGCCGTCGTCCGTCCAAACTTTGTGGCTCTTGGCGCTTGGCTCTTGGGCATTGGCAAATTCCACTTTCTCCACAATAGCCGAAACGAACTGCGTACCAAAGCGCTCGGCTTGGCGACGGAAATCGTCCATCATCATGAACGGTTCAACGCCGTCCGGGTAACCGGGGAAGTTCTCCACCTCGGTGGTAATAGTGAGTTGTCCGCCGAGTTGCGGTCCTTCGATCAGTACGGGTTGCAAGTTAGCACGTGAGGCATAGATGGCTGCCGTATAGCCGGCCGGACCACTGCCGATAATCAAGCATTTCATGTTTTTAGTTTTTAGTCAAAAGTCGAAAGAAAAAAGAAAAAAGCCTAATTAGTCTTTGCTCTTTGAGCGGAGCGGTCTTTTATCTTTCAGCAGCAAAGCTGCGGTCTCTAATGTTGTATTTGTCTGTAATTGTTCCGTTCTCGATGACGAACACACCCGGGTTGGCACGAACAATGGTCTTGAGCATAATGCCGTCGGCTGTGAGGAACGTCTCGCGCGCCACATCCAGGCTATTCGCCTCAACGAACGCATCGATCTGCTCATCGGTCGCCGCCGTTAGGATATAGAATGCTGCGTCTTGCTCTTCACACTTCTTGCTCAGTTCTACCACCTTCGGCAGTTGGCTGCGATCCGCCTTGTCGAGGTTATACATCACTACCATCACCACTTTGTCCGACTCCAACAGGTCGTACGTCAGGTCTTCGCCCTCGTAATCAACCAGTTCAAAGTCGTGAATCGGCGGTTCGTAGCCCTTGCTGATGAGCTTCGACTGCTGATCGACGAACCGCCACGTGCTGTCGCCGCGCGGGTAGTCTTGCAGCGTGAACTCCTGCTCAACGCCGTCTTTCTCATAGATGAGGGTGATGGCGTACTCATCGTGCGGCGCACCCTCAGGAATCTCCATCAACTCCGGTATATTGTTGCCGATCTTGTACGGCCGGAAGTCAATGAGCGGCAGATGGTAATGCGTATAAAGCATCAATCCTCCGGCGAGAGCCAAACCGATGACAACGATGCTGAGTTCCGCCCACCAGACGAAGGTCTGCGGGATGTGGCGTTTGGTGCATAGCAGCACAACGACCAGTGCGGCGAGCACGACATTCTTCCAAAACGTCTGCCAGTTGCTGATCACCAGCGCATCGCCAAAGCATCCGCAGTCGCTGATCGGGTTCGTCAGGGCGATATAGAGCGTAAGCGGCGTCATCACCGCATAGAACGCCAGAGCCAGCCACGCCGTCAGCCCGGTGCGGATATTGCAGATCATCATTACGCCCAACGTCCATTCGGTCAGAATAAGCAGCACTGCCGCCACCGTCGCCAACGGCAGCAGCGAGGTAAACAACCCGCCGAAAGCGGTGAGGTAGTCCTCGATCTTATAGACCGTACCCAGCGGGTCAACAGCCTTGACGAATCCCGAGAACAGGAACGTCAATGCAAGCAGTGTGCGGGCAATAGAGCCGATGATATGAAGGGATTTTCTCATTTCCGCATTTTCTCATTTACTCAATTGGTCATTGAGTTCCGGAGTGGTCTGGATCAGATAGAACACCGCGTAGTTGAACATATCGAAGTAGTTGCCGTCCGCACCCTCGGAGATCAGCGTCTTGTTGTCGTTCGAGGCGATCTGCTTGTTACGGTTGATCTTCGTGAGGATGATATCGGTGAGCGAGGAGGGCAACATATCCCGCCACGCCTCGCCGTAGTCATGATTCTTGCGTAGCATCAGTGCTTTGGCCTCGGCAACGTACTTGTCGTAGAGTTCGGTCGCCTGCTCGGGCGTCATATCAATGCTATCCGCAAAACCGTGACGCAACTGGATGATTCCCATCACCGAGTAGTTGATGATGGCGCGCATCTCGCCGGCTATATCTTCGCCCACAAGGTTCACGCCGGTCATCTCCAGCGTGCGCACCCGTTTGGCTTTGATCAGCAGCTGGTCGTTCACCGTCTGCGGACGCATGATACGCCACGACGGACCGTAGTCTTTCATCTTCTTGATATAGATCGTCCTGCATTGCGCCAGAACCTTGTCGTATGCTTCGGCTGTTGTCATGGTGCTTATAGTTTTACACCCAGCAGGTTATACACTTCATTACCCCGGATGATTACCACTTGTCCGTTGCGAACAGCCTTCACTGCTGCCACACGCTCCGCTGCAACCGCCTCAACGGCTGTCTGATCATTTCTGGTTGTATAATGGCTGTAGGTAGAGATACCTCCCCATGTGAATGTGATGGAATTCAGGCTGACTGCACCCAGCGCAGAACGAACACCGACATACGCATATTCGCCGGAGATAGTAAGCTCGGTACTTTCACCATCGGCGAACTTGAGGCTTCCCAATTCGGTCAGCGAGCCGTCAAACAACTCCCCGATCGACGTGAACGGAGTATTCTTGCCATACACCTTGATCGTACGGTTAGCCGTCGTGTTGTCGTTCCAATCCACGGTGATCTTCACGATCTTGCCGCCGGAAGTGGTGGTCAGAATACCCGAACCGCTACCTATCGAGCGCAACTGTATGGAGTTGTTGCCGCCGGCACTGTTGCCTGCATATACGGCTGGGGAGTTAACCGTCTTCCCGCTCCAGCCGGTATAGGTCGAAGAGGTTACACCGGTGATACTACGGTTCAGCAGATCGTCAATCGTCGCATCCGTACCCTCTTCAACGGTGGCAAACACGGCGTAGAACACATCACCTTCCTCAGCCGGATCACCTGCCTGAACGAACTCCGGAGCAGTCGTCTCGCTCGTGTAGTTAGCCGTACGTGTCCAACCTACAAACACCTGTGTGTCGCTCAACGGCGCAGGCTCGTTTTCCGGCAGCACAACTTTGCCTTTGGAGACGGTCGTCGCAAACACCTCGTCACCTACCATCCATGTGAGTTCAAACGGATCAACGGGCTCCTCGATATAGATGAGCTTGATCAACTTACCGCTCTTGGTAATATTCGTCAGCGGTTTGCCGCTCACGCCCTCCCACGAGTTCGTTGAACCGTACGGCCAGACGTTCTTGGCGCCGCCGCTGCTACCGATCTTCGTACCCGAAGGGATAATCAGGGTGTAACGCGGGCTGTTGGTTGTATTGTTAGGCGCATTACCCGTCCAAGCGGATGAGCTGAAATTCACCTTCCAAATCAACATGCCCGATGCAGGCAAATACTCATCCCATCCGTCCTTCTGACGGTTCTCGATATAGTAGTTCAGACCTTCCTTGGTCGCTTTCTCCAGCTTGCCGGAAGTGTTGATCTGATAGACATTATGCTCAGCTGTTCCGTTGGCGTAGAGCGTCAGCACTGCCCCTTCCGAACCAAGGTTCACGGGAGTGAGCCAGCCCATAAAGTATTTCTCCCACGCGCTGTAGTTAGGCGGGCAATGACAGCTGCCGTTGTACCCGCCGCCATCCATTACATCCCACTCATTCGGGGTTAACCGGTTATTATAGTTTGTACCGTACTCCGTATCATAGAAGTCCGGCAAACCAATCACGTGTCCGAACTCATGGCAGAACACACCGTTACCGGTACGGGCACCGGTCGAGCCGTTCAACTCCTGTGACATAGCGTAGTTGTCCAGATACTTGCCGTCAAGCTTTGTGTCCGCTTTCGAATAGACCGAATATGTCCCATAACCTTTATACTGGATAATAGTCTGCACGCTATAGTTATGCGGCCAGATAGTAGTTGCGGCACCACCGTCGGCTGCACCTTTGCCGGCATAGATAACATATACGAAGTCCACATAACCGTCGTTGTTCCAGTCGTAGTTGGCAAAGTCCAAATCAGAGTACTGTCCGTTGGCAAGGATACATGCCTCTATCACGGCATCCGTAGCGTACTTGTCGTTGCCCTGCGAATCATTCTGTCCGTAGTAACTCTGCTTCTTGCTCAGAGTCACCGGACCATATACGTCAAACACCGGCTGGTATTGTCCGGCTGACTGATCTTTGAAATACTGCGCAGCCGACCCGTAACCGCCATTCACCTGGCAGTCAACGGCATTGATCAGCGAGTCCATAACATCGTGGTCATTCGTCGATTTGAACGACACGTCCGAGAAGTTAACCAGAATAAGCAATCCACGCGGAGCGGGATAAGGCGATGTACCCACGTCGGTTTTCACGCGGCGTTGTTGCGCTGCCTTGCGGCGGGCGAGTTGCTCGGTGCGGGTAACGGCTGCAGGGGCAAACACTCCCTCAGCCTCCTCATAATACACCGTCCCCTGGGCATCCTCGTACCAGTGCGCAAACTCGTCACCGGCGAGAGTAAGGGTCAATACGGAGCCGTCAGGCTGTTGATAGTCGTGGAACACACGACGTGCCGGTATCGCCATCGATGCCAGGCTGATTGTCATCACGACAAACAATAGAAAATATTTTTTCATGATCGATATATAATTTTAAATCTCAAATTTTCAAATCTTCAATGCCCGTCAGGCATTGCTCGCCTGTCTGCATATTCTTGAGCATCACTTTCCGTTCTGCCAATTCATTGCTGCCGATGATCGCCACATACGGGATATGTTTGGCATCGGCGTACGCCATCTGGCGCTTCATCTTCGTGGCTTCCGGGTAAACCTCTACGCGCATTCCTTTTCTGCGCAGCTCCGTGGCGCTCTGCATGGCAAACCGCAGTTCATCCTCGCCAAAGCAGGCAAACAGCAGTTGCGTCGTCGATTGCAGATCTTCGGGATAGAGGTTCAGTTCCGTCAGCACATCGTAAATGCGGTCGGCACCAAACGATATACCTACGCCCGACACATCCGGCAAACCGAAGATACCCGTCAGGTTGTCGTAACGTCCGCCACCGGTGATCGAGCCCATCTGCACATCCAGCGCCTTCACCTCGAATATCGCACCCGTATAGTAGTTCAGTCCGCGAGCCAGACACAAATCCAAATCAATTGGCAAATTACAATTGACAAATGACAAATGATTGAAGATTGTCTCCAGCTCCTCAACACCTTTCAGTCCGACCTCACTGCCGGCGAGAATCGTGCGCAGTTGTGCGAGCTTGTCACGGTTGTCGCCGCTGAGGTTGAGGATGGGTTGCAGTGCTGTCACAGCCTGCTCGCTCAATCCACGCTCGCGCAACTCTTCGTTGACCTTATCCACGCCGATCTTGTCCAATTTGTCGATAGCTACGGTGATATCTATCATCTTGTCCGGCGCACCGATCACCTCGGCTATACCGGCGAGCACCTTCCTGTTATTGATGTGCAGACTCACGCGGATTCCCAGACGGCGATACACCTCTTCCACGATCTGAATCAGCTCAACCTCCGCCAGCAGACTGTTCGTGCCTACCACATCCACATCGCACTGATAGAACTCTCTGTATCTGCCCTTCTGCGGACGGTCGGCACGCCATACAGGCTGGATCTGGAAGCGTTTGAAGGGAAACTGTATCGTGTCCCTGTGTTGCACCACGTAGCGCGCAAACGGTACGGTCAGGTCATATCTTAGACCTTTCTCCGGAGCCTCAGCAGCCTTCTCACCGGAGTTCTGGATGCGGAACAGCAGTTTGTCGCCCTCCTCGCCGTACTTGCCCATCAGTGTGGACATCAGCTCCATTGCCGGCGTTTCGATCTGTGCAAATCCATACAACGCGAACACCTCGCGGATGGTCGAAAAGATATAATTCCTGCGTGCCATCTCCAATTGCGAGAAGTCACGCGTTCCTTTGGGTATAGCGGGTTTTTGTGCCATTATTTTTAGTATTCAGTTTTCAGTATTCAGGATTCAGTTTTCAGCCGAATAGTTTCATGTATATCTTATCAGTAGCTCCTAACTCGGAATTAACATAGTCACTTGCTTTCTTGCCTAAGGTCTCGTGCTCGGCGAGTGCCTCATCCATTGCGGCGGCAAACTCGCGGTAGTTGCGTACACTCTTGCCTCCGCCGGCATCGATCAGCGCACACGCTTCGCGGAAGTTCTTGTAATTCGGTCCGAACAGTACCGGCAACCCGAACACCGCCGCCTCGATCGTGTTGTGGATCCCCACGCCGAATCCTCCGCCTATGTACGCCACTGTGCCGTAGCGGTAGATCGACGACAGCAGCCCTATCGTATCCACCACCAGCACGCGCACGGCATCGAGGTTATTGATCGTTGCTTCCGTCAGGCGCACATACCGTCCCTCAAACTGCTGGAAGATCTGATGCAGGTGCGCCTCGTGGATCTCGTGCGGCGCAAGCACCAGCTTCACGTCGGGGTGCTCATGGATGTACCGCGCCAGCAACTTCTCATCCGGCTGCCAGGTGCTGCCCGCGATGATAATCTTATCACTGCTTTCCACAAACCGCGCTACTTGCGGTATGTCCTTCGGAGTCTGCGCTATAGCATGCACACGGTCAAAACGCGTGTCACCGGCTACCTCTACTCGGTCTATACCATGCTCGTGCAATAATCGTGCCGAAGCCTCGTCTTGCACGTACAATGCCGTGAACAGTCGCAGCAGATTCAGGTACGGCTTACCCCACCAGCGGAAGAACGCCTGTTTCTCGCGGAAGATCGACGATATGCTGTACGTCTTCACGCCGCGCCGGTTGAGTTCCCTTAGGTACGCCGGCCAGAACTCGTACTTAACGAATATCGCCACGTCAGGCTTGACTACATCAAGGAACATCCGCGCGTTCCTGCGCGTGGCAAACGGCAGGTAGGTCACCGCATCCGCCTTGTCGTAGTCCTTCCTGAGCTCGTACCCAGACGGCGAAAAGAACGTCAGAACAATTTCTAATTTTTCATTTTTAATTTTTAATTGTTCTATAATCGGTCTTGCCTGCTCAAACTCCCCGACCGACGCCACGTGAATCCATATCCGTTGTTGCTTGCTGGATTTATGCGGCAACTTCAGCCGCAAGGCATCCGTCGCCTGACGCTGACCACGAAACAGCATCCGGGCTTTCCTGTGCCCGAACAATCCCGCCAGCCATATCAAAAATATATAAATATGCATCGTTTACACCCTACACTTTACACCTTACACCTTACACTTTACACTTTCGACTAAAAAAAGCCTACAAATATACAACTTTTTTTTGGAATTTCCAAATATTTGTTGTAAATTTGTGCGATTTTTTGAAAAATGTCAAATAACAAATGTCAAATGACAAATAAAATAACCATTTTGTCTATCGAGTCCAGTTGTGACGACACCTCCGCGGCAGTCATCCGCGACGGACTGCTCCTGAGCAACGTCACCGCCTCGCAGTCCGTGCATGAGGAGTTCGGCGGCGTCGTACCCGAACTTGCCAGCCGCGCGCATCAGCAGAACATCGTTCCCGTGGTCGATGCCGCGCTCCGTCGTGCCGGAGTGGACAAACGCGAACTCTCCGCTATCGCCTTTACCCGCGGTCCGGGACTGCTCGGCAGTCTGCTCGTCGGTACGTCGTTTGCCAAGGGTTTGGCA
>CADBAZ010000031.1 GCA_902792835.1 uncultured Bacteroidales bacterium | reverse complement strand
TTTGCTGACGCGGATGTATCCGTGGATTGTGCAACCACCAGTACATTATCCGCTTGCAGCCGCACGGATAGCCAGCGACTGATACGTTGTTGGTCATCTTCATTGAGAGCAGGCTCTGCCTGAACAAGTAACACGATCTGTTTCTCGTTGCGTGCGAGCGTAACGCTTGTGATCTGTGGCCACTGCGTTTGCACCTCCGATGTTATCTGTTCTACCGGCAGTTGCTGCGCTTTGAATACATCCAATTGCTTATTGAGCACACGAATTGAATCGTCCCGTTGCTGCAGTTGTGCCTCAGTTGATGCCAGCCAGTCTTTCATGACTTCCGTCTCGTTGAGTCGGCGCACCTCAATGGTCGCGTCCTCCAGGATACGTATCTGCGTGTGCGAGATGCCGTTTTTCTCCGCTTCTGCATACAGATAGGCGCGATGCTCATTACTGAGTTGTTCGCCCGCCAAGCGAAGTGTCAACGTATAGGGTTTATCCGACAGATTGGTCGAATAATCATAGATATACGTACCGCCTATTGCCTGATTTTCCTTTACGAAATGACGTGCGGCGTTGGTGAACTGATTCTCGCAAACAATACTGTATGCACTGAAGAAACTCGGGATCAGCACTACCAGAATCAAGAGCACGTATATGATCAGCCGCTTGTAGGATTTTGCCGCAACCTTTGACGGGAAATGCAGATATTTGACAGCAAGGTAAGTGGCTAAAGCAATGAACACGCAGTTGATAAAGAACAAGTACAGCGCCCCGCTGACATAGTGCCAGCTCCAATTGGCTATACCGTAGCCCACCGTACATAACGGAGGCATCAGAGCTGTTGCAATCGCCACACCGGAAAGCACTGTGCCTTTCTCTTTGCGCGATAGCTCCAATATTCCTGCTATACCACCAAAGAACGCAATCAATACGTCATATACCGAAGGATTGGTACGCGCCAACAGCTCGGTCGGATTTTCCATCTCCAGTGGTGTCACCATAAAATACAAGGTGGAAGCTATCAAGCTGACCACAAACATGATGCTCAGATGCTTCAGCGACTTGATGATCAATGCAGCATCGTTGGTGCCCAAGCCCATACCGAAACCGATGATTGGACTCATCAACGGCGAAATCAACATGGCACCGATAATCACCGGTATCGAATTAACATTCAGTCCGACCGAAGCAATCACTATCGCCACGAACAAAATGTATATGTTCGGTCCGCGGAAAGGAATGTTCTTGCGGATGTTCTCTTCCGCCGCTTGCACATCGATATAGTGCGTCAGACTTAGTTGCTTGCGAAGAAAATGCTTCGCGTGTTTTTTGAATTGAGAGTAATTCATAACAGTCAGCATTTAGGTTGGTTACCTGCTTGTGTAGTGTTTGGATATTTAGTTCTGTTATTCATAATGTCAGATTTGGCACAAGCGGTCAGCGATAGTGCCGCCAGTGCGAGGGTAAATAATTTTCTCATTTTCTCTCTGTTTGCGTCATTTACGGCGCAAAGGTACAATTTTTTTTTGAAATATGCAAATCATTTTGCATAAATAAAGCAAAAATGCCACAAAAAAGAGGTGATTTCCGAAGAAACCACCTCCTGAGTGCGCAGGATGAGACTCGAACTCACACGATCTTGCGACCACTACCCCCTCAAAGTAGCGTGTATACCAATTTCACCACCTGCGCGGAGCGTTCGGCAAATCGTGCTATCGGATGTCGCTGCGCGACATAAAGCGCACGATTGCCTCCGCTTTTGGCACCCCACGCGAAAGCCTTGCTTTCTTTGGGGACCCCGCTCTTCGAAAAACAACTTTTCAAGTTCTTTTTCGAGTATTACAAAGAATACTTTCAGAGAATTGAAAAGTTTTTTCGAGTGTTACAAAGATCACTTTGCTGTGCCCAGAACAGGACTCGAACCTGCACGCCTCGCGACATACGCACCTGAAACGTACGCGTCTACCAATTCCGCCACCTGGGCGCGTCGCAACTCGCTTGCGACGCGGTTTGTTGTATGCACAACAAAAATGTCGCCGCGGTTGCTCCTTTTAGAAAAAGTAAGCAGAACATCTGTTCTGCTCATTTCTTTAGGAGAGCGGCAAACGAGACTCGAACTCGCGACCCCGACCTTGGCAAGGTCGTGCTCTACCAACTGAGCTATTGCCGCATTCTATAAAACCATGTTTTAGACCTTTGCTCGGGCGAAAACCCAAAAGCGGATGCAAAAGTACAACAAATTTCTGAACTTTGCAAATTTTCGCCCCTCAAACAGCGAAAAACATCCACAAATACGAATCCTTTGCTATTTGCGCTTTGCAATTAGCCTGCTAAACGGTTGGCATCAATCTTTGAAAGCTTCTCTTCCGCCACCGCGCGTGTCACCTCGAAGTTGCCGCTTGGGATGTCGAACATCGTATCCATCATGATTGTTTCCGTCAGGCTTCTGAGTCCGCGTGCTCCGAGCTTGAACTCGATGGCTTTATCGACAATATAATCGAGCGCGTCGTCATCGAAGGTGAGTTCTACGCCGTCCATCTGCATCAGTTTCTCGTACTGCTTGGTGATGGCATTCTTCGGTTCGGTCAGGATGCGCTTGAGTGCAGGACGATCCAACGGCTCGAGGTAGGTGATGATAGGCAGTCGGCCGATAATTTCGGGTATGAGTCCGAACGCCTTCAAGTCCTGCGGAGCGATGTACTGGAGCATGTTGTCCTTGTCGATGCGTTTAGTCTTGTGCTGCGATTCAAAGCCTACTACCTGAGTGTTCAGGCGCTGGGCGATCTTCTTCTCAATGCCGTCAAACGCGCCTCCGCAGATGAACAGGATATTCTGCGTATTGACGTGGATGAACTCCTGTTCCGGATGCTTGCGTCCTCCCTTGGGCGGTACGTTTACGATAGCGCCTTCGAGGAGTTTCAATAGGGCTTGCTGTACACCCTCGCCTGACACGTCGCGTGTGATAGACGGGTTGTCGCTCTTGCGGGCGATCTTGTCGATCTCGTCGATGAAAACGATGCCGCGTTCAGTCTGCTCGAGGTCGTAGTCTGCCTCCTGTAACAGACGGACGAGCAGCGACTCCACATCCTCGCCCACATAACCTGCCTCGGTAAGCACCGTGGCATCGACAATAGTGAACGGTACAGCGAGCATCTTGGCTATGGTGCGAGCCATAAGGGTCTTGCCCGTACCGGTTGAACCCACGAGGATGATGTTGGACTTCTCTATCTCCACACCGTCGTTGGTGTCCTGCTGCAGCAGACGTTTGTAGTGGTTATATACCGCTACAGCGAGGTGTTTCTTCGCCTCGTCCTGACCGATGACATACTGATCGAGGAACGCCTTGATCTGCGTCGGGCGCGGCAGGGTTTTCATGTCCAACTTGCCGGTATTGATGATACCGCTCCGGGCTGCTTCGGCACGATCCTTAGCCTGACGCTGCTTACGCTTTTCTGCGCTCCCGTCGTCCACATCCTCTATGTATTCGTACTGCTGCTCGAGGATAGCGTGTGCGTTCTCAATACACTCAAAGCAGATGAACTTGCCATCCGTGCCCTGAAACAACTGCTCGTATGGAACATCTTTTCCGCAGAACGCACAACGTCCCATGTTTTTCTTACTCATAAACTTCGTGTTAAAGTTGGTTCACTACGTGAACGTTAAATAGGTTTTTCTGACGAAAAACGTTAAGTAGTTAAAATGGTTTTCTTTAATGAGAAAACGTTAGCAGTTAGACTCTAATCTATTAACGTTTCGATGCAATCGAAACCATTTTAACCTTTTAACTTTTTAACGTTTCGATGTCGATCGAAACCAAAATATTATCTCTCTGCTTTGGTGTAAACGCGGTCGATCATGCCGTAGTCGAGTGCCTCCTTAGCGGTCATCCAGTAATCGCGATCGGCATCCTGACGAATCTTCTCGACGGCTTGGTGGGAGTGGTCGGCGATAATCTGATAAAGCTCGTCCTTTAACTTAAGGATCTCGCGCGCGGTAATCTCTATATCACTGGCCTGCCCCTGTATGCCACCCATCGGCTGATGGATCATCACGCGTGAGTGCGGCAATGCGCTACGCATACCCGTTTCGCCTGCCACGAGCAGCACTGCACCCATCGATGCCGCCATGCCTGTACACATCGTACTTACCTTCGACGAAACAAACTGCATAGTGTCGTATATACCTAGACCGGCATAAACCGACCCGCCTGGGGTGTTCAGATACAGGTGGATATCACGGTCGGGATCGCTGGAGTTGAGGTACAGCAGTTGCGCCTGAATGACATTGGCTGTATAGTCGTTGATCTCCGTGCCGAGGAAGATGATGCGATCCATCATCAAGCGCGAGAACACATCCATTTGCGTCACATTGAGTTGGCGCTCCTCAAGGATCGACGGGCTGATATAGTTCGCCGAAACCTGATGGCTGATGGCTGATTGCTGACTGCTTTTCATCACTTGCTCCACATGCATGCTGTTCATGCCCTGTGCGGTAGCATATTTCAAGAAATCGTTCATAATACTTTCGACTTTTAGATTTTACGACAAAAGAGGCCACCAAACCTTGGTAGCCCCTATTTCCTTCAAGGCATCATCGTTTAAGCGAGCTTGTTGATGTAGATAGCCAACTTCGATTTGAGGTTAGCAGCCTTGTTATCGTGGATGATGTTACGCTTTGCCAGTTTGTCAAGCATCGAGCTTACCTTCGGCAGCAATGCAGCTGCGGCGGCTTTGTCGGTTGTAGCACGCAGGTCGCGAACGGCGTTGCGGGCTGTCTTAGCATAATAGTGGTTGCGAGCCTTACGGGCTGCTGTCTGGCGGATGCGCTTCAAAGATGATTTGTGATTTGCCATCTGTTTTCAATGAGGGTATCCAACCCTCTTAGTTTTTTTATGGTTAAACGTATAATTTTTTTTGTAGTCCATAGCAGAGTCGAACTGCTCTTTAGAGAATGAAAATCTCTCGTCCTAACCGATAGACGAATGGACCCAAGCGTTCGGCAACGCGGTCGCATCTGATGCTGCGTGGCGAGCCTCTTCCGACGAAAAGCGGATGCAAAGGTACAACTTTATTTTGAATTATGCAAATTTTCGCGAAAAAAAATCACTTTTTTGCCCAATTATTTGCACTTTTCATTTGTTTTTAGTATCTTTGCATGTCAAAATAAAGTACAAAATCGGAATGAAACACAAAATTCTCGTTCTCAACATACTGCTTGTATGCCTGTTCGGATTTGTCGGAAATGCACTCGCAGATGATAAACCCATCAAAACAGCAGGTCTTGAGCAACACGACTTCTTCGACCCTACGCGTAAGGAGAAAGTGGAAGAAAAGTATTCGTTCGGCATCGCCTATCACATCGAGGCAGGTTATGCGCAGGATCATCAGCGTATGACCAGCGATACCATCAGTGCCCTGTATCTGCACGGTGCACGTGTGGGTGCGCAGTTTGAGATGTTTCTGCCGATGCACTTCTCAGTCAATGTAGGCGCGCTATATACCGTTCTGTACGGCATCAGCCGCCAGCATTACCATTCGGTTGATCCCGATGACGTACAGGTGGAGGTGGTGAATAATCACATCGTCGAGCACGCGCTCACTATACCCGTGCGCGTACAATATACTATACCGCTATGGAAGCAACTCTCCATGCACTTCTACACAGGCCCGCAACTCATGATCGGATTAGCGCAGACCGATTACGTCAAAGCTAATGTCAGTGACGCTACCCGCGCATGGCTCATCGCGCAAGGCAAGAACCTCGACACCCACGACATGTACCTGTCAAAGGAGCGTTGGCGCACCAACATTATGTACGGACTCGGTGGCGGCTTTACATGGGATCGCTACCGTCTGGAGGCGGGTTATGACTTCGGATTGAACAACCTGATTCGCAACTCTGCCTACTCCAAGGACCGCATGTCGGAGTGGCAGTGGCACGTCAGCTTCGTCTATACCCTTTGATTCGCTAAAACTTCGGCGCTTTGCGACCACAGAGACGCAGGAAAGGACAGTGCGGCGAACAGGCCTCGCACTGGGCGAATTCACGCTCACGGACTATATTCTCAACCATCTTTTGCACAAGAGCCGAGAACTGCTCATGCGTGCTGTCGTCGTAGGCGATGGGCGACTTGTCGATGCTCACGCGCGTCACCGTGCGGTCGCCGGTCAGATTCTGCGAGGTGAAGTAGAGATGAGGCTCTATAACTGATGTTTGATGTATGATGTCGGATATCTGATTTTTTTGCATGTACGCGACATGGCTATAAAGCAGAGTCTGGCGTACGTAGTCAGCATCTGGGGTTTGGGGAGTGAGCAGATCATCCAACTTGGCGGACATCTTCTTCGCATTATACTTGCCACACTTATAATCGAGGATACGCGTCACCTTAGGCGTGCCGTTCAAGCCGCCTACCTGATCCATACGGTCGAGCCGTCCGCCTATAGATACGTCAACGGTTTCATCGGCATTTTGCAGGGGTACATGCACTGTCGTATATTTCGCACTCTCCAGCAACAGAATCGTCAGACCGCGATGCTCGGCATCATAGCGGTCACGCAAGAGCACATGCTCGATATATGTGTCGATCACACGGTTCTCCAACGCATGCTTCTCCATGTCATATATCGGCGGTTCGCCCACATGCTCGCGCATATACGTAGCGTTCAAGCGTTGGTAGGCGGCTTGTAGTGCCTCGCTGCGGTTAGCCGGTGTGTTCATCTGCTCGACTTGATTCGGGTGGATGATTACCGGATCATGGTTGTCGCATCCGCAATGCTTCTCGTAGAGGAAGCGTATTGCCTCGTGAACGAACAAACCGAGTGTGCGGTTGCTGAATATCGTTTCCTGCTCGTCATCATCGTGCAAACCAAGCATATACTGCAAGTAGAACTTCCGCTTGCAGCCGTAGAACGTATTAATCGCCGAGGGCGAAAGGTATAATGTTTGATGTTTGATGTCTGATGTTTGATGTCTGGTGTCCACCCAACTGGCACCTTCAGAAACTTCAATGGTACGGGCGGGCTCAAGGGTGTTGCTCTCGGTGAGCGTGAACTTCTCGACCTCAAACTCCTCGGGACAAACGAGCATCTGCATCACGAAGCGCGACATGCTCTTCTTAACCATAGCCGTTTGCGACTGACTGAACAGGATCGTCACATCCTCGGCGCGGTTGAGCAGACGGAAGAAGTTATACGCATACACCGATGCCCGCTCATCGTGGGTCTGCAACCCGTACGCCTTGCGCAGATAGTACGGCAAGAACGACTTGTCGGGTTGGTGGGCAGGTATAACGCCTTCCTCGACATTGAGCAGCAGCAGGTGACGGAAGTCAAGTGTACGGGTCTCGAGCACACCCATGATCTGCAGGTCGGTGACCGGCTCGCCGTGGAAAGGCAGGGTCAGTTGCTCCAAGTGCCGGCGTATGAGGCGTTGCAACAGGTCAGGATGTGTAGTCAGTTCGCTTACCAAGCCATCGTTGACGATGGTAATGAACTGAATGAGTGTGCGGCGCGTCTGATAGAGTGCCTCACGCCCGAGATTCCACTGCCAACTGTTAACTTTACAAGTTATCGATTGTTCGGATAGACCGTCCACGAACGCAACGGCATTTTTGAGTGCCTCGACAGGGGCATCAGCATGCTTGCGGAAAGCAATGTCAAGCCGCTTGATGACCTGAGCAAACATCGGCGTATGCCGCAGCGGATAACCCTTAGTGATATTGACGTCTTCCGGTTTTTCGTTGCCCTCAAGGCGTATGACAGGCAGGCTGTAGATTACCGGTTCAAGTTGGGCTTCGTCACATATGACGATAGCGGTGGATTCACCATTCTGTTTATATGACTGCTGCATCCACTGTCCGGCAAAACCGGCTTCGGCGTGCGGAGAAGTAACGCTGATGGTTTGGATCTTGCGCTTGCCGCCCCACTTGCCTGCGGGCAGAGCGTTCGGCAGCGTGAGCATGTTCTGACGGATGAAGGCAAACGCCTTGGTGTTCGCACGGAAATCCTCGACATAATCCCAGAAGAACAGTGCTCTGCCTTCATCCTGCAAACACTGCATCAGTTGCCGCTCAACGGGCAGCAGGTAGTTGAATCCGATGAAGCAGTATGTCTTGCTTGTGGCACGCGAACGGAGTTCGTCCCAATGGGTGATGACATAACGCATACGTTGCCCCTCATAGCCTTTGCCCGCTTGCTCCAACTCATGGCACAGGTTGTGGTATATATCCGGCATAGCGTGCCAAAGGGCAGTGAAGTGCGCCTGCACGGACTCGGCTATGAGTGATTGCCGGCGCGCCTCGCCTTTGTAGAGCAGGTCTTCAAGTCGGCGACGGACGTCCTCGTCAAGATGGTAGGTATCCAGATCCGACAAGGAGAGCGCGTTGCGGAAGAACGCGTTGATCTCTGACGGGCGGATACTTTGGTCGATGTTCGTGAAGTCTGACAGCAGTTGACGTCCCCATCCGTAGAAGCGGTCAATGTCCATCGGCTGCTGACCATTGACTGCTGATAACTGACTGCTATATATGCGATGCAGGCGGCAGACGGTGAACAGTTCATCCTCTTTGCCTAAGGGGCAGAGGCTGTCAAACAGATCGCCAAGTGCGAGCATCTCGGGTGCCCACAAAGCTTTTGGGTGCTCGGCAGCCATGCGGCGTTGCAGTTCACTGCGCATAACTACACCCGCACGGTGCATCGGAAAGACGAGTGTCACGTCTTTCAATCCCTCCCAGCCGAATCGGCGGAGAAGGTCATCAACAACTTCTTGCAGAAAGGGTTTCATATCTGACTTCTGATTTCTGACTTCTGATTTCTTAAAAATTGACTTGCACGAGCTGGTTGGGGAAGGCGTACCAGAGCCAGCCTTCGACACGGGTGTAGCCAATATCCCGTAATGCAGCCATATAGTCGCGCACCTGCAGGATGTGACGTGGGTGTTGCTGCGCGGTGAACTTGTAGTCGAGCACCACGGCTTGGTCACCTCGGATCATCACGCGGTCGGGACGGATGTTGGTGTTGGGCGTGAGTATAGCCACCTCGCGCATGAGTTGCCACGAGCCGTCGAACCACTGTTGCATCTGCGGGTTGGTAAACGCCTGATCAATAAGCGCAGCTATCTGCCGCAGTTGTTCATCGCTGTCGATCAATCCTTGCTGGCGATAGAGTTCGAGCACTTGGCGGGTATCATCCCGGCGTGCTATATGAGCGAATATATCGTGGCAGAGTATGCCAAAATCCGCCTGTGCGGTAGCAGTATCGGCATTTTCGGGGTCGAGGGTGTACTCAGTCGATTCCTGCGACTGCCGGAACGTGACTTGCGTACCGTCGCTGTAGAGCTTTGAAGGTATCTTTGATGCCGAGGCGTAGTCGAACGGACTCATCGAGGTTTTGCGCTCGTCGCGGTTGATAAACGGCTCATCGCCGACACAGAATTGCAGATAAGTATCATCGCTGTCGGCAATTGTGGCCATTGCCTCCCTCAGCTCGCAATAGTCAAGCAGTGATGCAGCCACTGTCGGGTAGCCTTTCTTGTGGGAATTGGCATCCGTCAGCGCATAGACGTAGAGGTTGTCGGCAGCACGGGTGAGTGCGACATAGAGCAGGTTGTAGTTGTCGATACGCTGGGCTTCATGCTCCTGCCGGTAGGCGCGGTAATAGCGCGACTGCTCGCCTGTGCGCTGCAAGTCACTGCTCTGTTTGACAGGTATAAGCGACAGGTCATTATCCTCCACCTGCACCGCTTCCGTCCAGAGCACATCATCGTTGCGGTCATGCTCGGTACTCCACGCTGCATCGAGCAGGATGACCGTTTTACCTTCCAGACCTTTGGAGCTGTGCACAGTCATCAGCCGTATGGCATCACTGTTGCTGTCACCGGCGATAGCGGAATCGTGCATCTTGTCATTCCAGTATTGCAGCAAGGCGGCTGTATCGCTGCCGTTGGCGGCAATGAACGACTGCACCTGATCCAGAAAACAGTTTACATACGCAATGTCGTTGCCCTGATATACTCCCTGCTCGCACGCGATGATCTGAATGAGGTGCTGCAGCTGGTCGTAGAGCGGCGCGGATTTGTCGATGGCTTCGATGCGCTCTATGCAATCATTTTTCCGATGCAACCGCAAGAAAGCCGCAGCGGATTCGCTGCCCGTATGGATGTAGCGCAGGGCTTCGATGAGCATCAGCACTGTGGAGGATGACTCGAGTTTGAACGAGTCGCGTGACACCATCTGCGTGCTGTTGAGTAAGGGGAAGCGTGCGCCCTGCTCACGGCACCAGGTCACCCACTCCTGTATCTGGTTGTTCTTTTGCGCCAGAACGAGTATGTCTTGGGGTTGTTCGCCCAAAGCAAGCAGTTGCTCGATCGTGGAGCACACATCGTCCCACAAAGCCTCTTGCTGCAACGGCTTGAGCAGGTTGCCGTTGCCAAGTTTGGCAGCGGATGTCTTACTATAGTATGGATAGAACCGGCAGCGTACAAATCCGCCCTGATGCTTGTCGGTGCGGTAGTAGTCGGTGAGCGGTTTGGCGGCTTGCTGTTCGTCGTAGAGGGTTGTGCCTACAGGTCGTTTGTCGTTGTCGGAAACAGCGTATTGCAGATTGTTCTGTGCGGCGACGTGTTGCATCACGCCGAGATTGAAGCGGACGACATTCTCGCGGCTGCGCTGGTTACGGATGAGCGGTTTGGCGTCGGGATTGAAGGCATCAACCAGTTCTGTTTTGCCCAGGGACTCCATGATCTGCCAGTTGCCGTTGCGGAAACGGTAGATGCTCTGCTTGCTGTCGCCCACGATGAGTACCGTCTGTCCGGGAACGGAAACGATCTCGCGTATCAGATGCAGGAACACATTCCACTGCAGCAGACTTGTGTCCTGGAACTCGTCGATCATGATATGCCGGTAGCGTATGCCGGCTTTCTCGAGTACGAAATCAGCGTCACCGGGTTTGAGTGCTTCGGCAAGGGTGATAGCCGTTTCGGCAAGCAGGGAGGTGTTCGTCCGCAACAGTGAGCGTTGGATGCTATCAGACAGCGCCTGCATCAGCCGCATGTCGTTCAGGTACGTGAGTGAACACTTGACCTGCCACCACGTGTGGCGCATCTTGTCGCACTCCTGCTGCAGCATACGCAGTTCGGGTACAGACATCACCTCATCCAAACCTTTGTCCGTCGCACCGCGCAGTAAGTCTTTGCTCTCCATGGCATCGGGATTGATGACCGACTTGTAGATGTTCTCGATAGCGGTCTTGGCATTTTTCCCTTTGGTGTAGGCTACGCCGGCATCCAGATCGCTCTTGGCTTGCATAGCCAGCGGACGGAAACGGCTCATGGCGGCTTTCCGCTTGGCTATCAGCGCACTGCGGTACGCGGCTATACGTTTCTCGTCGAGGTTGAGAGAAGTGTTGTTGGCTTGTACGCTCTCCATGTAGAGTTGCAGACCTATGCGGATGAGGTTCTGACGGATGTCCCAACTCTTGCCGTCGCCGATACACTCTTCAACATACTCATATACGGTACGCTTGCTGGCGGCGTCAAGCTCGGTGGTGAGCATGGTATCGACGGCAGTGGTGATGACCTGCTCGGCATCCAGACTGATCGCAAAATCCGCCGTGCGGTTGATGGCTTGCGCCAAGCCGCGAATGAGTTGCTGCAAGAAGGAATCGATAGTGGTTACGCTAAAGTTGTCGTAGTCCTGGAGGATAGCGTGCAAATAGTCATCGGCGCGCGATTGTAACTCCTCGTCAGGTTTGTCACCGTCACGCAACATAAACTCGCGCACCTTGGCGAGAAATTCCCGTTCACCGCCTCCGGCTATACCGAGCAGGTAGGTGAGTATGCGCTCCTTCATCTCCGCCGTAGCAGCGTTGGTGAACGTTACGGCAAGGATATTGCGGTAACTCTCGCCGCTTAGCAGCAGCGCAATGTAGTACGCAGCCAGCGTGAACGTCTTGCCTGTACCGGCTGACGCACGGCAAACAGTGAGCGGATGGTGATGTATAGGGTCTCTCATGTGAGGATAAATAAAAGTTAGCATACAAAGGTACAAAAAATAATCCATATTTGCAAAAAATATAGCAAATTGTTGAAAAAATAGCATTATTTTTTACGATTATTTGGATTATTACGAAAAAAATCGTATATTTGCAGGCGATTTTGTAAATATAATTTAGTTTTCGATATAATGAAACGATCTATCTTTTTGATTATGATGGCATGCTTGGTAGTCATGTCAGCTTGCAAGAAACAATCCAAGTACAGTTATCTGACCGACAAACCTCTTCCTGTAGAGATTGAGGTAGTAGGCGAGAGCAGCCGCATGGTGGAAGATACCTACGTAGGCGTAATCAGTCCGCTGACAGACATCTCGCTGGTGTTCCCTTGGGGAGGTCAGATCTCGGGTGTATATGTCAAGAGCGGTGACCGCGTTAAAGCCGGTCAACTTATAGCCACAGTCGATAGCACGCAGGCGAAAGCGTTGCTGGAAACAGCCGAAGCAATGTATGCTCAGGCACAAGACGGCTATAAACGTCTTGAACCGCTTCATAAGAAAGGTGGTATCAGTGATGTCAAATGGATTGAGATGGAAACGAATCTGGAGAAAGCCCACTCTCTGTTGATCTCATCGCGCAGGCGTTTTGAGGATTGCTCGATATATGCTACTCAAGATGGTGTAGTGACCATGAATGACGTGAATGTAGGTCAGCAGGTCGCCGTATGTCAGCCCATCGGAAAGCTGATGGATTTGTCGGCATACAGCGTGGAGTTTACCGTCCCCGAGAGTGAGATCGGAGCGCTGAAAGTCGGTCAGCAGATAACAGTCAGTCTGCCCGCATTGAGCAGTCAATATGATGCGAAGATATCCGAAAAGGCGCTAAGTTCCACGCACGTGGCACATACGTACCGCGTCAAAGCGGAGATCACATCGCCCAATGCCGCACAGGATCTATTGCCCGGCATGATTTGCCGCGCTATCATTACCCAGCGTGAGCATAACGGATTTATCATCAGTGCCGGATGTATTCAGACGCAGCAACGCGGTCACAGCGTTTGGGTGTTGCGTGAGGGGCACGCAGAGCGGCAAATGGTGAAGATCGAGGCATTCGTTGAGAACGGTGTACTCATAACCGAGGGCATCCACCTGGGCGATACCGTGATATCCAAAGGCTACCAGAAGATGTACAAAGGAGCGACGGTGGTGTTCTAATGATTTGAAAATTTGAAGATTGTATGAGAGAACGAAATCATATAGAATCCGCCATGCGCAGCAGCCGTATCATCTATGCGGTGGTTGCGGTGCTGGTGGTGTTTGGCATCTTTGCCTTGGGCAGGATGAACAAGGATGAATTCCCGCAGGTGACCATCCGTCTGGGTTTGGTTGTGGGTGTCTATCCGGGTGCCACGGCGCAAGAGGTGGAAGAGCAGGTGGCTAAACCTATTGAGCAATACCTGTTTACTTTCCCCGAGATAGACAAGCGCAAGACGTACAGCCTGAGCAAGGACGGCATGTGCTATGTATTTGCCGCCCTTACTCCGAAGGTGATGAACGCCAACGAGGCGTGGTCGAAGATCCGCGGCGGAATGAGTATCATGAAGCAGGTGCAACTGCCTACGGGACTGTTGGCGGTTGTCGTGATTGACGATTTCGGCAACACGAGCAGTATCCTGCTGGCGCTGGAGAGCGATGAGCGTTCGCCGCACGAGATGGAAGATTACGCCAAGATGGTGGCTGACCGGCTGCGTGAGATAGGTGAAATGGGCAGTATCAAACTGCTCGGTATGCAACATGAGGAAATCGCTATTACGCTGGACGTAGAGCGCATATCGAAATACGGCATCGACCAGAACATTATTCTTGCCCGCCTTGCTACGCAGGGTTTCCGTACGATGACCGGCGAGATTGCCAACGATGCCGGTGCAGCACTGATTCATGTTGATGTGCCGTATCAAACGGAATATGAGGTAGGCGAGCAGATCATCCTGTCCGACCCGCTAACCAACCAAACTATACGCTTGAAGGATGTAGCCACTATAGAGCGCCGGTTTGAGGAGCCGAAGCAATACATCGAGCGTTACGATGAGAAGGGTAAGGGACGTTGTCTGCTGCTGAACATCACGATGCAACCTGATAACAACATCGTCGCCTTTGGCGAGAAGGTGGATGAGGCGCTATGCGAAATGGCTGCCACTCTGCCTCCGGATGTGAAGCTTCACAAAGTGACCGACCAGCCTCGCGTGGTAGATGAGAGCGTCAAATCATTCTTGAAGGATCTGGTTATCTCGGTGCTGATAGTGATCGCCGTGATGCTTGTACTCTTCCCTATTCGTACTGCACTGGTCAGTTCTACAGGTCTGCCGATCTGTATCGCCATCACATTAGGTATCATGTACCTTGCCGGTATAGAATTGAATACGGTGACGCTGGCGGCGTTGATTGTGGTGCTGGGTATGGTGGTGGATGACTCGGTGATCGTGATTGACGGCTACAGCGAACTACTGGAGAAAGGTCATTCACGTTGGTACTCGGCTGCAGTATCGACACGTGATCTGTTCGTACCGATGCTGATTGCCACGACCTCCATCTCGGGTATGTTCTTCCCGATGCTCGGACTGATGACCGGACAATTGGCAGACTTCATCAAGCTCTTCCCGTGGGCAATATTCATCGCCTTGTCATGCAGTATATTGTACGCCGTATGGATCATCCCATACATGGCAGCCAGTTTCATCCGTCCGAAACCGGCGGGTGCAAAGCCGACCGTGATTGAACGTGTACAGAACAAGTTCTTTGCCGCTCTACAGAACGGCTACCAGAAGTTGCTTGATCTATGCTTCCGCCACCCGTGGGCAACCATTGTTATCGGGTTGGCTTCGGTAGTTGTAGGCGGATTTATAGTCATCAACCTCAACATCCAGCTGATGCCTAAGGCGAATCGTGACAGTTTTGCCGTCGAGATTCACCTCACGGAGGGCTCGTCACTGGATCAGACACAGGCTGTTGTCGATAGTCTGGGTAAAGTATTCACTGCCGACAAACGTGTGGAAAGTGTGACAGCTTTTGTGGGGTCATCCAGCCCGCGCTTCCACGCGACGTACGCTCCGCAGATCGGCGGTGAGAACTATGCACAGTTCATTGTGAACACCGTATCCTCGGATGCCACGGTGGAATTGGTGGAGGAGTATCAGCCGCTGTATGAGGATGCGTTCCCGAATGCGTTCTGCCGATTCAAGCGCTTGGATTATCAGTCGGTGCCCAACGCTATCGAAATCAACGTGCAAGGCTCTGACTTCGGCAAACTGGAGGTGGTAGCCGATTCGCTGAAAGCATTCATGGCAGGTCTGCCGGATCTATCATGGGTACACTCCGATTACGACGAAACGGTTCAGACCATCCGTCTGCGTCTGAAGGATGACGAAGCAAGCCGCTTGGGTGTAACACAAGCCTCGCTTTCGTTATACCTGAACGGTGTGCTGCGCGGACGCAGGATGACAGCTATCTGGCAAGACGGCTACAAGGTACCTGTTGTACTCTATACGGAGGGTGCCGACTCGCTCAACTATTCGGATATCGGTAATACTATGATTCCCACATTGATACCCGGCTTGTGGGTTCCGCTTCGTCAAGTGGCGGAGATTGAGCCGGATTTCCACCACGCACAGATCAAGCGACGTAACAGTATCCGTACGATTACCGTGGCGGCTGATACGCGCGGAAAGATTGCTGCTATCGGTGCGATGAAACCGGTCATCCGTTATGTACGCGAACTGGAGAAAAACCTGCCTGAGGGTGTACGTATCACTTACGGAGGAGCTTTGGAACACACAATGGAGACGGTACCGGGATTAGTGATGTCCGTGCTGGCTGCGTTGCTCGTGCTGCTTGTGCTGCTCGTATATCACTTCAAGAAGCTGAACATTGCGTTCCTCTCACTCAGTTCGAGTCTGCTGTGCTTGTTCGGTGCAGCATTCGGACTATGGATGTTTGACCAGGATTTCTCGATCACCGCTATCCTTGGTGTAATCTCGCTGATCGGTATCATCGTGCGCAACGCGATTATCATGTACGAGTACGCCGACTTCCTTGTGACGACCGAACACATCACGGCACGCGATGCGGCTTATCTCGCCGGTCAACGTCGTATGCGTCCGATCTTCCTTACCACAGCTACCACTGCACTCGGCGTAGTGCCAATGATCCTTGCGGCTACCGACCTGTGGATGCCGATGGGTGTAGTGATCTGCTTCGGAGCAATCATCACGATGCCGATGGTGGTAACGATACTGCCTGTTGCTTATTGGAAACTATTTGAAAAATCTACCCGCAAATATGAAAAATAGTCAAAAGTCAATAGTCGAAAGTCGAAAGCAATGGTT
>CADBAZ010000030.1 GCA_902792835.1 uncultured Bacteroidales bacterium | reverse complement strand
CCTAATACGTTAAGTTGTACGCCATCACGGATGATAACGAGCTGGCCATTCACAATGCGCTTAACCGCCTTGGCATTAACATTGGTGTTCTCGATGCCCATAGGAATGCTATTATCACGATGGCAAGCCCAGTAGTTAACACCATTTTCGTCCGTACCCTGTGCAGCGTCGCCGTCGGCTATATAGTATATATTTTCCGCGATAGAATAGTTGAAAAAATACAGACGATTTGCACCATTCGGGAACTCATAGATGCTATGTTCGCCATTGTTGTCATTGGTATCGGTGATGGTCCAAACGAGAGCATTATCCCATGCCTCGGAATCAACGTACCAGAAGTTCGTTCCCTCAAGACGGGTCATCGGCCACGTAGCAGCGTAGTTGCCTGCACCGGTGAGTTCATCGCGACCTATACGAACATATACATTCTGCCATTGCGTCTTGGTATTGTCGAACCATATACGGTTGCCGGCAGTACTGCTGATGAACGGGAAGTCTGCCAGAGGGAAGTCATCAATATTCCATCCGTAGAACACCTTGTTCTCGAATTGATCCTTCGTGATCCAATGATCGGTTTCACTTGTCTGCGGTGGCCAGAATACGTATGAATCAAGCACCTTGTTATCTCCATCAAACGCGTCAAACGCCATCTGGGCAAAACCGCCGTAGCAGATCCACACATCACCGAAATATACGGCTTTGCCATCGTACACTGCATCGGACTTACGGAACACATACGTATCCCAGTTGTTGTCATCAGCATCATCCCCATTCCAGCGCTTGAGCGCAACTTTGAGGGTGTAATTGTCCGACCACTCTTCCCATAACGCTTGAGGAACCACAAACATGTGAACTGCCTCCCAGTTCTGATCTGCCCGCATAGAGAACGAACAGAGAATAGCAAAAGCTAAAACGAAAATTTTTTTCATAATAATAATAATTTAAAGGGTTAATAAAATTTAATAACTATTTTACAGATTCTACTTCATCGGCTTGATGGCTATGGCACAACCGCCTCCGGCGGCGGTGAATAGACGAAGCTTGGTCTTGCTGGTCACCGTTTTGGTAGTGATGGTGTATGCCTGCGGATTGGTCTTGTAGTGCGCGTCCTTGGCATCGGCATAGATGGTAGCCGTGAACTTCTTGCCGGCAGGCAGGAAACTGAGGTCGATGGTAGCAGTACGCGGGTCGCAGCCGTTGGTAGAACCGACGAACCATGCATCCACATCTTTCTGCTTACGGGCGATGGTAACGTACTCGTAGGGTTCGGCTTCGAGGTAGTAGGGTTCATCCCACTCAACCGGCACATCAACGATGAATTGGAAGGCATCGAGGAAGCGCTCGTAGGTCTCGGGCAGGTCGGCAGCCATCTGTAGCGGGCTGTAGAGGGTGACATAGAGCGAGAGTTGGTTACAAAGCGTCGTGTTGACCCACGCCTGGCGATCCGGGTTGTACTTGGTCATATCGTTCTCAAACAATCCCGGTGTATAATCCATCGGCCCACCAATGAGTCGCGTGAAGGGCAACATCGTTGTGTGGTTCACCGCCGAGCCGTGGAATCCCTGGTACTCGGAGCCTTGTGCCGACTCGTTACCGATCAGGTTCGGCCATGTGCGGCATATACCGGTAGGACGAACGGCTTCGTGTGCATTGACCATGATATGGTACTTAGCCGCTTTCTCAATGCAATACTGGTAGTGGTCGATCATGCGTTGCGAGTAATGGTGGTCACCCAGTGGCAGGATATTACCTACGTAACCCGACTTGACTGCAGGGTAATCGTAGCGGTTCATAAACTGATACGCCGAATCAAGACAACGCTCGTAGCTTCGGATACCGCCGGAGGTCTCATGGTGCATAATCATCTTCACGCCTTTGGATTTGGCGTAGTCGTGAATGCCCTCGACATCAAAATCGGGGTACGGGGTAACGAAGTCAAAGACGTAGTCTTTCTCGTTGCCGAACCAGTCTTCCCAGCCTATGTTCCATCCCTCGACCAGTACACCGTCGAAGCCGTACTTGGCAGCGAAGTCGATATATCGCTTGACGTTAGCGGTGTTGGCAGAGTGTCGTCCGTGGGGTTTGGCGTGGGTGTAGTCGGTCTTGCCGATATGTATGGATGGGAAGTCCCAGGTATAGGACCAGTCGCCCTTGCCAGTAATCATCTCCCACCATACGCCTACATACTTCATCGGTTTGATCCATGAGGTGTCCTCAATTTTGCAGGGATCGTTCAGGTTCAGCACGATGCGCGAAGCGAGGATGTCCTTTGCCGTCTCGCCTACCATGATCACGCGCCAGGGGCTGACAGCATCGGTCTGGATGTGGCCTTTCGTGCCGTCAATATCCGGCGTGAGGTGCGAGGTGAAGACAAACGTCTTGTCATCGAGGTCAAGATGCATGCAAGAGTAATTAAGCAATGCTGCTTCGTGGATATTGAGCCACAGACCGTTGTCTGTCTTGAGCAACAGCGGAGTCTGCACACCGGTTTTGGAGAAAGCGGTCTGCGACAGGTTGGGCTTGCGTGTACCTTCGCTGAGGTCACGAATCTCGCTCAAGCGTGAACGCGTATATTCGTACTCCTGGGTGTCATAATCACCGGAAATCCAGTATGCGGTGATGTCGCCGGTCATGGCGAACTCCGTGTGCTCCTCTTCAATGACGAAGTAATTAAGGTTGGGCTGCTGCGGGAAGATGTAGCGGAATCCCAGGCCGTCGTCATAAAGGCGGAAACAGATCTGTATGCTGCGATTTTTTGCGGGCTGCTTGAGGGTGATCAGCATCTCGTTGTAACGATTGCGGATGTTACGTTCCTCACCCCATACAGGCTGCCATGTATCATCGTGGCTGTAACGCTCCGAACCGGTGAGCACAAAACCGTTCATTAGACCGCTTACGCTGTTAGAAGTAAGACCGGCTGCGCCTGTCAGACCGCTATCGCTGTTAGACTCATCATTGAACTCGCTGAATCCGCTTCGCGAATGCTCGCCGCGGAGTGAGAGCCCAAGATGCGAAGGACGGATGACCGTGTCGCCCTTGTGCAAGAGCCAATAGACGGGACGACCATCCTGCACGTCGAAATACGCCGTAAGGTTACGCGACGGAGATTCGACTTTCTCGATGGCAGCGACAGGACTAAAGACCGCTGCGCTCAAAGACAAAAGACAAAAGACAAAAATGCTCTTTTTCATATTAACGCAATTTATTTTTCAACAACAATCATCGTCCAGTATTGCAGGGCGGGCAGGTTAAAGGTGAGCTTGCCGTCGGCATACTCCCAGTCGATAGTTTGTGCTGCCCCTTGGCGGTAATCGGGTGTAGCCACCCACACGCGCTGCGGTCTGGCACTGAGGTTGATGGATAGGGGTATATCTGTCAGCAGCGTCTGTGCAGGTTGGTCACCATTGGTATCACACCAGTCGAGGTGCTTGGCGTTGCGGTACGAGAGCAGGTGGATCACATCGCGGTTGCCTACCTGACGGCCTACGGTAGCAATCTGTCCGAGTTGCGGCTTCCACTGATTGAACGTACATCCCTCACGCGTACTGGTCACATCTACCCCGAACCAGTCGGTATTCGCTCCTGCTTGGGGCATATCCGGGCGCAACAGTTCCTCGTACGCTACGGCAAAATCGTAGTAGCGGATCATGGCGCGTTGCAGGTCATCGGTCATCGACAGGTTGCCGAGCGGAAAATACTCGTGGCAGAGCATGTGTTCGCCCATCTGCAGGATCGTTCCGCCCCACGCGGAAGCCGCAGCCGTAGCCATAAGCACGCCGGGCGTATTGAAATAGCCCTCGCCTTTGAGTGCCAGATTGTAATTCATGTACGCCGCCAGCACGGTCTGCTTGCCTTCGGACCACTCGGTATTGTCGGTGATGATGTCCGAGAACACTTTGTAGCCGTCGGTATCGCTGTGCTCCCAAACCTCCGTATAGCAGAAATCCACCGGTGAGGGTGCGATCTGCCCGTATTGCCCGAACTGCCATACGGCATTCATAGCGAGGTGTTTGTCGGGGCGTGCAGTCTTCTCATCCGCGATGAATGAGCCGAAATCCGCCCATACCGTGATCTGATTGCCATCGTAGTCATAGACCTCAGTCGGGCGCGGACCTAACTGGTCAATCTGCCAGCCATCGAAGTTAAAGACGGAATAGACCTCGTCGTTTCGCGCACGTATATAATCCCGCCACCCCTGGCTATGCAGGTTAGCCAGGAAGATATTACTCTTGAACGGCTCGCCAATAGTGTGGGAGTCCAAGCTGGTGTGCTGCTTATCTGTGTACATCATCCATTCGGGGCTGACGCCATCCTGAGCATAGTCCTCCAGACAGCCGTTAGCGAGGTTATAGTACAGCGTGAGCATGCCGCGCGCATGTGCACCATCGATATAATCCTGAATGGTCTTGCGATAGCAGTTGCGGTCGAGAATGTCCTTCCATTCGTCCATCGGATGAGCGGCATTGCCAGCCAATGGGTGATGATGTTTCCAGTGCCAGTCCTGAAACTGCAGGTAGTTGATATGGTATCGTCTCAGCAGATTCAGTACGGAGTTGATCTGTGCATCCGACATATTGCTGAACGATGACAGAAACCCGTTTCTCGGGTAGCGATTCGGCTGGGAAGATACATCTATACCGATAGCAGCAATCACACTGTCGCGACCGTTGGCGCTAACGAACAGTTCCGCCATATAGCCATGAAAATCGTCGGTAGGCGGTTGCCATGTCCACGTGAGCGAACCAACCTGCTGCTGAGCTACGACCTGCCCAAGATGCATGTAGCGGACTTGCAGGTTCGCAGGCAGTTCTTTGAGCGTGAAGGTCACAGCCTCTCCGGGAAGATAAGCCGCCTTATCGGTGCTGACCGGATCGGGCACAGCATTCGCGACATCGTCATGTGAGGTGATGAGTATAGTGAGCGTACGGATGTTGACATCAATCGTATAATCTCCGGTGGCGGATATTTGCCATTTATAGTCCGGATAGGCATCCTCGGTCTCACGGAAATGCATTTTGGTCGGATCCTTGTCGTCACGTACATAGCACGGCAACCACGCTTCGTTGGAGGTCAGGAGTTTGAACTCGCCCACACTGAGCGTGCCGCTCCATACAAAGTGCTCCGAATCATCGGCATCCACATCCATCGGCGTAGCACTCTCCACAAACCAACCGCCGGCGGTAGCATCTCCTATCATATATATAGGATCGATAACCTCGGGAGCATGGCGAGTGATGGATATGGTATAGTCGCGAATATTCACATCCACCGTATATTTGCCTTCCTCTGCTATCTCCCACTTATAGTCCGGGTAATCCTGATCGACCTCACGGTAGCGGATCTTGGTTGAGTCATCGGCATCACGCACAAAGCACGGGAACCAATCTTGATTGGTGGTCAAAAATTTCAGTTCACCGGCAACGAGCGTTCCCGTCCACGTGAAGTGCTCGGAATCGTTGGCGTCCATGTTCATCGGTGACGCCTGACCGATGTTCCAGCCCCCCGGAGTGGCGTCGCCTACCAGGAACATGGACGTTACATGTTCGGGAAAATGGATATCCACAAATACAATACTGTCGATCTCGCTTACGTCAACGCTGTAGGCAGCAACGTCGCCTTTCAGCACACGCATCTCCGTCCGAGTGCCTGCATACATGATGCCTGATACGATAGCAAGTACAGCCAGTAAGAATACCTTTTTCATCTTATTGCTTGATAAATTTAACTATTTCTGCTCCCACTTGCAGCAGATAACTGCCTGTCTGCAGCCCGCTTACATTCACTGTTGCGGTGTTAGCATCGGCGACAGCAGTGATGAGCAATTGCCCCTGCATGGAGAAGACTCGTACTACTTGTTGCGCCTCTATCCCTTGCACGACCAATTGCGACTGCGTAGGATTGGGATACACCTCGATGGCAGACGCAAACAGTTTGTCGAAGCCCGTGGGATTCTCGGATTGGTCGCTGAAAACGATTTTCCTTATCTCGCGTGTAGGCGTGCATCCCAACTGCTCGCCTTGCTTGTCATAGAGGCAGGCTGAGCGATCCTCGAAGCGGATTTTTCCGATCTGCTGTATCGCATAGGCGCGCTCGGAGCCGGACAACGGCACAATCACCAGATTAGATTGTGCGCCGGCTAACACCGCCACGAACAGACCTACTATGAGAAAAAAACGTTTCATCATGCTTTTGTCTTTTGGCTACTTCTCCACCACAATCATCGTCCAATATTGCAGTGCAGGTACGGTGAGTGTAAGCTTACCGGCTGTATACTCCCATTCTGGTTCGACAGCCGCGCCCTGCTGCCAGTCGGGTGAGGCCAGCCATACTCGTTCGGGCTTGCTGCTCAAGTCAACGGATACAGCTATGTCGCTTAGCATCGTCTGTGCGCCTTGGTCACCATCCGTATCGCACCAGTCAAGATGCGTGGCATTGCGGTAGGATAGCAAGTGAATAACATCGCGGCTCCCCACATGACGGCCGACCGTAGCGACCTGTTCGCTAACAGGTGCCCACTGGTTGAATACGCACTTGCCGTCCGTACAGGTCACATCCACGCCGTACCAGTCGCTGTTGATGCCTGCGGCAGGAACATCGGGACGTAACAGGTTCTCGTAAGCGACAGTAAAGTCGTAATAGGCAATCATCGCCCGCTTGAGTTCACCGGTCATGGCAAGGTTGTCGTCGGGGAAATACTCGTTGCACAGCATGTGCTCACCCATCTGCAGGATCGTACCGCCCCACGCTGTAGCCGCAGCCGTAGCCATGATGATGCCAGGCGTATTGAACCATCCGCGACCTTTCAGACCTTTGTCGTAGTTGAGGTACGCGGCAAGAACGGTCTGCTTGCCGTTAGACCACGAAGCATTATTCGTTATGATGTCCGAGAAGATGGCATATCCGTTGGTATTGCTATGCTCCCACACCTCGGTGTAGCAGAAGTCCACGGGTGCAGGTGCTATCTGACCTTGCTGACCATATTGACCTACAGCGTTCATTACGAGGCGTTTGGCGGGTTGTTGCTCTTTCATGAAGGTGATAAATGAGCCGAACGAGCTTGCCAGATCAACCGGTGTGCCGTTGTAGTCATATACAGCAGTCGGACGCACTCCGAGCTGGTCGATCTGCCAGCCATCGAAGGGGAAGACGGCATACACCTCGTCGTTGCGCTCGGAGAGGAACGTACGCCAAGCCGCGTTGTGGGTGTTGAGCAGATAGATTGAACTCTTAAACGGCGAACCTAGCGGATGGTAGTCGAGGTTACGGTGAAGTTTGTCGGTATAGAGCATCCACTCGCGGCTAACGCCATCGGTCTCAAAGTCCTCCAACGCCCCGTAGCCGAGGTTATAGAACAGGGTGTACATCCCGCGACGATGCGCCGCATCAATATACCCCTGTACGGAGGAGCGATAGCAGTTGCGGGAGATGATGTCCGTCCATACATCCATCGGCTGCACAGCACTGCCACCCAGCGGGTGATGATGCTTCCAGTGCCAGTCCTGGAACTGCACGTAGTTGATGTGATAGCGGTTGAGGTCACTTATGACAGACTCAATCTCACGAACGGACATACTGCCATAGGTTGACAGGAATCCGTTGCGGGGGAAACGTTTGGGGTCGGAGGATACATCAATACCGATAGCGGCATAGACGGTATCTTTGCCATTGACCGTAGCGTGGAGTTCCGCCATATATCCCTGGTAATCCTCGGCAGGTGCAGTCCATGACCAGCTTGAGGCTGTGACAGGTTTTTCCTCAAGTATCTTGCCCAAATGCTGATAGCGCACCTTGACATCACCTGCGGGCAGACTGTTGATGGTGAATTGCACCGCATCGCCCGGCTTATAACAAGCCTTGTCTATACTGAGCTGGTTAGCAATATACGTTTCACCATACGTGATCGGATCATGCTCCGGCGCAATAATATTACATGCTGATGCCGCAACAAGCAGCATGACGAGTAGTGTATGATACATTGTTTTCATCATAAGGCGCTGAATGAGATGGTGTTGTTCTTGATATCAATCGTTATGCTCCAGTTGCCGGCAGAGGGGATGAGCCACTTGTTGTCGGGGTCACCCGTGTGGATGTCGTAACTGCCGTTCTCCGCAGGAGCGCAATCGGGCGTGGGGGCATAGATCATCTCGCCCGACCAGTCGTGTTTGATCTCGGTGGGGAACTTAATCTGCCCGGCATTGAGCGGTCCTTCGTAGGTAAAGACATCCACCTGCGGATGTGAGAGTTCGGTAATGGCATCCCAACTCCAACCGCCAGGAGTAGCATCACCAATCATATAGATATGGCTGTATGTTTCCTCTACCGGCGGCTCGCTATGCGAGATGATAACCATGTTCAGCGATCGGGTGTCCACCTCAATGGTGTAATTACCGGAGTATGGAATCTGCCATTTGAAGTCGGGGTAGTCCTCTTCGTTCTCGCGATAGTGCATCACTTTAGGATCCGTCTCGTCACTAACATAGCACGGTAGCCAACTCTCGGTGGAGGTGAGTAGTTTGAACTCGCCTTGATACATTGGTCCGCTCCATGTGTAGTGACCAGGATCGTCATAATCAATGAGCATGCTTGTAGCCCGCTCAAGCGACCATCCATTCGGTGTGGCATCGCCGATGAGGTATAACTCCGGTACGGGTGTTTTGAGTTTGACGACGAGCTTGATAACCGGTGAAACCTGTTCGTCGCCCGTCTTGACCACCTTGGCGCGTACGCGCATCTCAACGGTATAGAACTGCTCCTCCTGTATGTCGGCAAATGCCTGCTTGAGCGTATCTGCCAACATATCATGGCTGAACACTATGGTGCGGTCCATGGTGCGGCCTATAAGCAGTTGGAGTCCTGAGGCAAAGGCGTTACCAGCCTTGTCGATATCTATCGTATAAGCGATAGCCGAGCCTGTACCGTTGTTCGTGCCGGCAGTCCACGTGAGTTGCAGAGCAGCCTGACCGGCTAACTGCGGTTTGCAGATGACGGTATCGGCAGAAGAGGTAAGAATAAGTGCCTCATCACGCTTGGGATCATCTACCGGTTGCTCGCATGCTGTCAGTGCGCAAAGCGCAAACGACAGGAAACAGAGTATATATTTCGTCGTTTTCATTAGTAGCCGGGATTTTGGGTTAATAATTCGTTTGCCTCAATCTCCTGCATCGGTATCGGGAACAGCAGATGCTTGGATGTAGCATTGGTTTTGCCGATGGAGTGCAGGAAGTTAAGTGCATAGTTATTCGGATAACGGATCATGTCGAACCAACGGTGACCCTCAAAGGCAAGTTCGATACGTCGTTCATGGATGATCTTGTCGCGCATCTGCGCTTGCGACAGGCCTTCCACTTGGCTTCGGTTGCTGAGGCCTGCACGTTTGCGCACCTGATAGAGCGGCGCTTCGGCTTCGGTGGTACGTCCGAGTTCGTTGAGCGCTTCCGCCTGCATGAGCAGTACATCCGCATAACGGGAAACTACCCAGTTCTGGTTACTGGTGTTGTAGTCCGGCGACTGCGTTTTGGTGAGCAGGAACTTGCGGACATTATAGCCTGTCGTGGAGTAACTGCTTGAATAGGTATAGCCGTCAAATGTCGGACATCCGGCATAGAAGAGGGTCTTGTCGCGTCGGAGATCACCGGGTTCGTACTGACCGGCGAACTCAGGTGTAGGCTGATTCCAGCCGTAGCAACCGGCCGCCATACCTGAGTTACGCGGCCCTTGGAACGGACTGATCCACGAAGCCTGGTTCTCGTTGGACCAGAAGTCGTGATTCGTCTTGCCGTAATACTGAATCTCGAAGATTGACTCTACCCCATTCTGCTTGGCGGGATTGAAGTTGTCGGCATAGTCGGCAGCTAACTGGTAGCCCATGGATGTTATCTCTTCGCAGATCCTTACCACCTCGTTGTACTTGGCAACATCAGGCTGATAGGTCAGATAGACACGTGCCAGTTCTACCATGGCGGCTTCTTTGCTAGCACGCCCAACGTTCTTTGTGCCGTAGGCGCTACGTTGCGGCAGACGGGCTATAGCCTCCTGTAAATCAGAAATAATCAGCGCATACACTTCATCAACCGAGGCACGAGGCATCTTCAGGTTGCTGTCAGATGTGAGCGGCTCGGTAGGCATCGGTACACCACCGAACAAACGAACCAATATGAAATAGTAATGTGCGCGCAAGAAATGTGCCTCACCGAGCATACGATTCTTAAGATCGTTCTCTATCTGCATTGAGGGCACCTCTTTCAACACGAAGTTACAACGCAATATTCCCGGTGAAGGTCCGCGCCAGAGATCAAGTGCGGCGAAGTTGTCGGCTGTGGCAATGAAGTTAGCCATTTCAACCGTCTCCAAGCCGTCCGAGCCACCGCCTGCACCCACCACGCTTTCGTTGGCAATAATATCCAGCGTCCAGATACGCATGTTGTACAACTTCGCCCATTGCAATGGCTGATAGCAGGCATTGACAGCCGCCTCGGCATCCGCTTCGGTCTGGAACCCGTTGGTGGTATCCACCGAATCCCATGGTTGACGCTCAAGGAAGTTGCAGGATGTGAGTGCTAACGCTGTCAGAACACAGACCGTTATCACTGTTAGACTGCCTTTCAGGCTGTTAGACATACTCTTTCTCATAATCGTAGGCATTAGAAGGTGATATTAAGTCCGAAGGTGAAGTTACGCGTGAGAGGATAAACATTGCTGTCAATACCGCTGCCTCCGACTTCCGGATCAAGACCTGTGTAGCGTGTGAGCGTGTAGAGGTTCTGACCTGATATAGAGAAACGCACCTCGTCCATGAGGGCTTTCTTGGTATATTGCTTGGGCAGCGTATAACTTACAGTAATACTCTTGAGTCGCAGGTAATCACCCGATTCAAGGAATCGGTCACTGACCCGATTGTTCTTGTTCGGATCACTGAACACTGCACGCGGCACGGTAGTGTTGGTGTTATCCGGACGCCAGCGGTCGAGCACGGTAGTCATCTGGTTCTGGGCTACGGACATCGCCTCAAGGGTGGAACGGTTGCCATTGTAAATCTTGTTACCGGCTGCGCCTTGCAGATACACTTCGATGCTAACTCCGTAGAAATCAAAACTATTGCTCATCGAGAACGTCCATGCCGGTGTAGGCGAGCCAAGGACCGTACGGTCATCCTCATTGATAACACCGTCGTTGTTAAGATCCTTGAATCGTATATCCCCCGGCTGGGTGCTGGTGTATGCATCGCTACCGATGGTTTGCACGGCATGTGCGTCAATCTCGGCTTGTGACTGGAAAATGCCGTCTGTCACATAACCATAGAATGCGGCAACCGGGTAGCCAACCTTATGGATATTGCATCCAAAGTACATCGGCACATCACCATTGAGTGACAGGATGCGGTTGCGGTTGTAGGCAAAGTTCACCGTAGTAGTCCATGTGAAATTGCTATTCTTAATATTCATGCTGTTCAGGCTGACCTCCACACCGGAGTTACGCATCCTTCCCGCATTGATATTTGGCACTGCTTCATCGGAATAACCGCTGCTGATTGGTACAGACATCGGCACGAGCATATCATTTGTATTCTTGATGTAGTAATCGACATTCGCATGCAGGCGCTGGTCAAACAGCGACAAGTCTAAGCCAATATTGTATTGCTCCACAGTCTCCCAGCGCACATTCGGGTTAGGCAGCACCCATGGAGCAAGTCCGGGAACCTGCTTGTCACCGAACACGTACTGTACGGTCTGCAATTGGCTGGCATAAGCATAGTTGCCGACACTGGCTTGGTTACCCGTCTGACCGTAACCGGCACGTAACTTGAGATCGGTGAGCCAGAACGATTTTTCGAACCACTGCTCCTCACTTATTCTCCATGCTGCAGCTACGGAAGGGAACACGCCCCAACGGTTCTTTTTTGCAAAACGGCTTGAACCGTCGGCACGCACCGTAGCGGTAATCATATATCGGTTCGCGTACCCGTACGTGGCGCGCGCCATGAACGAGAGCAATGACCATTGGCTGCGGTTGCCGCCTATGGTCGGTTCCAACAGACCGTTACTAAGCTGGCTGGCGGTCTGAGAGATGAAGCCCTGTACAGCGCCATTCATAAACTCGTAGGTATTCGCCTGCATTGACGAACCGATCATAGCCGTAATGGAGTGTTGGTTAATCGTCTTGTTGAAAGTCAACGTATTATCCCACAGCCATGTAATGCTCTTGTTGAAACTACGGCTACGCTCCGACTCCGGCTGAGCAATGGGCTGCCAGTCATATTGCGGAGTCCATCCTTCGGAATCCCAGAACAACATTTGCATGCCAAACGTTGTTCGGAAGATGAGCCAGTCAATAGGAGTAATCTCGGCGTAGATGTTACCTAACAGATTATAACCCTTGGTCTGACTGCTGTTCTCCATCATCTTGCCGATAGGGTTAGCTATGTCACCTACATACATTGCCAGGCCGACAGGACCTGCCCATGAGCCGTCCTCGTTCTTAATTGCCTGCGTAGGCAGTGCACGCATAGTATTCTGGATGTCATAGTTTCCCTGCGCTTTGATGTCGTGGTTCAGACTTAACTTGTGCCCGAAACGCAACCAGTCAAACAGTTTGGTGTCATGGTTGAACTGCAAGGTAATACGCTTGTAATCAGTGGTCTTAATGATACCTTTCTGATCAAAATATGCGCCGGATACGTAGAAGTTGCTCTTCTCTGTACCACCGCTATAGCTGATGGCGTAGTTCTGCGTGGGAGCAAACTGATAAAGTTCGCTCATCCAATCCGTACCATCGCCCAAAGCGGTCGGGTCGGCAAACGCAGGGTTCTGCGGCTGACCGGCAGCAGCCATCATCTCATTGTGCAGCGAGGCAAACTGATAGGCCTTGAGCAGTGGTAATGTTCGCTGAATCTGGTCAAAACCGAACGAGGCTTTCAAACTGATGTGTCCCTTCTCGTTGCTACCTTTCTTGGTGGTGATGATTACTACACCATACGCACCGCGCGAACCATATATAGCCGTAGCCGAGGCATCTTTGAGTACATCCACACTGGCAACATCATCCATGTTAATCATGTTTAGCGGAACATCAGTTGGTACACCGTCAATCACAATCAGCGGTTCGGAGTTGTTGATACTGCCAATACCACGAATGTTCAGGCTCACATTGCTACCCGGTGCACCGGAACCGGTAACCTGCAGACCGGCAGCACGCCCTTCCAAAGCTGCACCAAGCGATGGTGACGGTTGCTTCTGCAGATCCTTGTCGCTAACCTGAGCGATACTACCAGTCAAGTCACTCTTTTTCTGTACGCCGTAACCGATTACAACCACCTCTTCCAAGAGTTCGGTACTTTCTGTAAGAGTGATGTTGACAGGTTCGCTGCCACCCACTTCCAACTCTTTCGTGTCATAGCCCATGTAACTGACTACAATCGTAGCCGGAGGGGCTACATCAATGGCAAAATTGCCGTCAAAATCTGTAATCGTTCCTATGGTCGTACCTTTAACCATAACGTTCACACCTATTAGCGGCTCACCTGTGTTATCCACAACAACGCCACTAACCTGCGCCCGGACCGACAAGACGATACATAGCAGAATGCTTAGAATGGAGAAAAATCGAATACTCTTCATACGTATCGGATTGTTAATTTTTCATGATATCTGTTTTCTAAAAACGATGCAAAGTTACTACTTTTTTTTCACATACGCAATAACGCGCAAGCAAAAAGTAGTGGATTTTGCATGTACAAAACCCACATTTTGCTGATTTTCATATACGAATGAGTTAGTCCACCGTAAGAAAAAAGTAGTGAACCGAACATAGCAAAAAGGCCGCTTTAGAGCATTGCGACCTTCTTTTCGAAACTATCCCTATCCCCTTTAGCCAGATTTCGCATACGCGTGCGGGCATTAAATATAGTAGATAAAGAGTAGCGCAGGAACGATGCTATCTTAGCGCTGTCAGTAATTCCCAAACGGATACAACATAGTACACGCAGGTCCGTATTGAGTTGTTCGCCCGACTTGATGCGGAACTCTGTGCCATCCACCAGCAACTGCTTGACATCGTTAATGAAGTTGGGAAAGATATTGAGGAACGCCTCGTCGAAATTGCGATAGAAGGTTGCCAACTGTTCTTGAGTAAAATGGTGCGAAGCCAGTTCCTGTTGCACCTTGGCTATCTCGTTGTTCTTGAATTGCTGATTCAATGCTTTGCGCCACGAGTCGAAGCGGTCAATCAGCAGCGACGACATCTCCATATACCGACCGACATACATGGCTTTAATCTGGTCACTTTCCTTTAACTCGGAGTAAGTCACCTGCAATTGTTTGTTCAGCGATGCCAACCGCCTGCGCTGACGGGCATTGTACAGCAGGAACACCGCCAGCAATGCGGCTACAAGCACTATACTACTCATAAATCCTATCAGCAGTCGGTGGCGAACCTGTTCATGCCGCTGGTAGGCGCTCTCAATAATAGGATAGAGCATGCCCAACTCAATAGTTCGGCCGCGAGCACAGCCGGCCTTGGCATCCTCAATGGCACAACGCATATAGCGGTAAGCATTGTCAATATCACCTGAGTGATATAATAGTAATGCCAACTCACGCAGAGATATATACTCCCGGATTGCAGCCTGCATATCGCTGCAAGCTGAGATGATCAGCTGCTCTTTCTCTTGATCTGTCATGCCCAGCTTATGGTATATCTGTGCCTTGGTGATAGCACTGATCGCCTGCTGGTCTGCACTGATAGAGTGTTGAGATTCATATCGGCTCAGCAATTCAAGAGCCTCGGTGTACTGCCCCTCCGCACATAGCCCGTCGGCATGCACTACCTCTTGATAGAACGAACCTGGCTCTTGCACCTGCATCAACGAGTCGGTATAAAGCCGCTTAAGAGAGAGATAGGAAGTCTGCTGGGCCTCAGATATAGCAAAATCAGCCATCAATCCGTATAGCGTGCGACGAAGATTGTAATAATACGGATACAACACATCTATCACTCCTTTTGCTGACGATGAATCAAGATATTGAATAGCATCATGATACATACCTAAACGCATCATCACTTCCGACATATTCATCTGCGCCGCTTCCCGATAAAACGCGTCATCAATGCTTCGAGATAGAGCCAGACGTTTGTCTGCATATACAAGTTGCGAATCAATATTGAACGCACGGTAGCGGTCAAATATCTGCCCGTAGAGCTCAAAACGGTCTCGGTCGTTCAACTGCTCCATCGGCATCCGACACAACGAATCCAAGTCGTTTTGGTGATGGGCATGTATGGCATAACGCCCTTCAATTAAGTAATCTAACTCACACAGAGCCGTATCTTGCTTTTGACACGCTACCATCATGACTAAAAAGGTCAGGAGGAAAATATAAGTACATCTCATTTTTTTCATAGTAAACAGCAATTGCGACAACGACAAAAAATAAAAGCCGACAAAGGTACAAAAAAAAAAACAAATATGCAAGAGGGAGGTGAATATTTTTGCAAAAAGGAAGAGAAAAGTGGAAAAATTAACGGGAAAGGCGATTAGAGGTTACAAAATGTGACCGAGATGCAAAAAAAGGTTCGGTGGAAAGGACACCCCACTGCACGTTGATTGTGGAGACCCCGCACGCAGCGAGAGCAAGACAGCATAGCATATACTGCGCTCAAAAATGATCGCGAAGTGCACGATGTAGGGCGATGGACTTTATCGCCCAAGATTGGTCGATGCTAGCGGCTCTGAGGAGCCGTTGTTCAGATACAATCTGAACACAATAGACAAAGCCAACAATGGAGACCTGCATGACATGCAGGGAGAATGGACAAAATAACTCGCTCATGAAATCGCGAGCACAGGACACCCCAATATACACCTAAATAACAACAAAGAACAATGCCACCGGATGTAGTGGACTGGGATCATTGAAAGAAACCATTGTGGGTGGGAGGGAGGAGGAACAACGTAACAAGACGAGTTCAACGCAACAAGACGAAACCAACGTAACAAGACGGGATCAACGTAAACAAGACGAGATCAATGTAAGCAAAGCGTGACAAAACAAAGAACCCTCAAGGATTAGTTCCTCAAGGGTTCTGAAAATGGCGGCTACCTTCGCCGTCGGCAAATGTTGCTAACGGATGTCGCCCTGCGACATAAAGCGCAACATTGCCTCGGCTTCTCCCCATCACAAACAGCCAACGGCTTGGTTTGTGTCGGGGGCCCCGATAATACAATGGACGTAGGTAGACCGCCACAAAAAAAGAGAGCCCTTACGGACTCTCTAAAAGTGGCGGCTACCTACTCTCCCACGATATGCAGTACCATCGGCGTTGCTGAGCTTAACGACCCTGTTCGGAATGGGAAGGGGTGGGACCTCAGCGCTATAA
>CADBAZ010000029.1 GCA_902792835.1 uncultured Bacteroidales bacterium | reverse complement strand
GACTGCCACTTTGGAGATCAGTGCGTTCGGGAGTTGCTGCTCCGGCGTATCGGGTTTGCATGCTACAAGAGCAATCAGGATTGAGAATAGAAAAACCATATGTTTCATACGAGATTAAGCCATCGGGCATGAGTGAAAAGGATGGTGCGCCAACATGGCGCACCATCGGATAAACAGACCGTATTAGTCAATTACAGTAATTTCAGCATCGTAGAGAGCCTTAGCCTCTTCAGCTGTCAGCGCGATGTTGTACAGACGAACCTCGTCGAGGTCACCGTCCATATCGCCCATCCATTCGTCGGTAGCACCATTCAGGATTCTCGGACCCCATTGGCCGAAGAGAAGTACCTCTGCCTGCGAGAAGTCAATCGGATCAGGAACATTGGCGAAATCCCAATGCAGTGACTCCACCGGAGCACCGTTAACATACATATCCATAGTCTGGAGCGTGTCATCCACGTTCTTAACAACACCTACGATGTGCATCCAACGGTTAGCAATAAGAGAGGGGTGCAGGTTACTGTCTGCCCATCTATTACCATTAACAGCGACCTTGATACGCAGTGAGTCTGTAGCATCCTCGCCGGCACGATCCAGGGTGACTGCCAATTGACCCCAGAAATCCTCCACTTTGGTAAAGCCAAAGAGCCAGGGCACTGGAACCTGCGACTGCGGAACAGCCTGGTGCTTGAACCAGCAAGCGAACGAGAAATCTTTCATCTCCTTAACTCCCTTGATAGCTGCTGCATCGTAAACGAGCTCGTTCTTGGCAGCGCCTTTGTAAGCCTGGCCACGACGACCCTTCTCATACGCAACGCCTGTACCTACGGTCTTCGGCTCAATGTTGTTGATGAGCTCCGTAGCAGCACCGTCAAACGGGAAGTGAGCGATGAGGTTAGCCTGGCAGATGGTAGAGGGGTTGGTCTTTCCCTCATACGGATCAACGGGACCTTTGTTGTTGTTGCATGAAGCAAGGAATCCGGCAGCTAAAATAACTGCAGCAAAAAGAATCTTTTTCATTGTGTGTTTTTGTTTTGTGTTTTTCGGTTCTGATTGTCACGGGCATTTGCCCTATTGACCAAGCAGCAGAACCTAATAACTGCTTGTATCAATATGTTAATATACGTAACCCGGTGTGGGGTCTAAGTTCGGATTGAGTTGTCGCTGTGCATAGGGCACGGGGAACACCTCGTTCTTGTTTGCCTTAAATCCGCACGGACCAAGGAACTCAACGGCGCGCCCTGTACGCACCAGGTCGAAGAAACGGTCTTCCTCCATGCAGAGCTCGGCGCGGCGTTCGTCGTAGATGTTCTCAAGCGTTGCGGGCACTGATGCCAAGTTGACGCGTGCGCGAACGGCGTCCAATGCAGTCTGTGCACTCATGCCGGATGTGAAGGTTCCCGAAGCGCCTTGCACCAAGTCTTCCGCCATAATCAGCAGAATCTCGGCATAGCGGATAAGGCGGATGTTGTAGTTGCGGCCGTAACTGTTCAAGCCCATTGTGTTGTACGAACTCGGCGAATAAACCTTGCCGTTATAGACGGGGTTCGCGCATTTGACCATAATGCTGTCACCGTACTCGGTTACCGTTCCGCGATAGAGGAACGCCACTTTCATTCGCTCGGTTTCGCCACGAGCAGTCATGAAACTGATCAGGCTGCTTGACGGCACTTTGAAGCCCCAGCCCTGCATGTTCGACGGTTCGTTGTTACGCGGACCCTGGTAGTAGGCGTAGTTCAGGTACGGAGCGTCGCCGCTGGTCTGGCCGAGCGTTGAGCTCTGCGCCTCGAACAGTGACTCGCGCGAGTTGTTGTTCTCGGTGAGGAACACGTCGCGGTAAGTAGGCATCAGGTCGTACTTGCCGCTGGCGATAATCTTGTCGCAGCACTGCGCCGATTTGGTGTATTTCTTGTCGTACAGATACGCCTTGGCGAGGATAGCAAGTGCCGTATAGTAGTTGATACGACCGTCATTGCCTGCGGGATAAGACTTCGGCAGCAGTTCAATGGCTTCATTGAGTTCTTGCTCTACAAAGTCGTAGATCTCGCGCACCGAAGCCTGCTTGAGGCTATTGAGTTCTTCCGAGCTCATTGTATGGGTGATGAGCGGTACACGCCCGAAGGACTTGACCAGCATGAAATAACTCCATGCGCGCCATACGCGTGCTTCGGCAGCATACTGATGCGTGCTGGCTTTGAGTTCGTCGGTTTTCATCTCCGCTTCGAACTTGGGCATCTCCTCAATGGCGTAGTTGGCAGCGGAAATGACGTTGTACAGATCGACCCAATAACTGTTGATCATGTCGTTCTTCGGCGTGAAGGTGAACTCGTCTATCTCCTTTGCCGACGGGCTGTCGGACGGCGTCGAGCCTTTGTCGGAGTCGTCCGAACTAACCTCACCTATTATCAGGTATTGGAACTCAAACAGACTGCGTGTCTGGGCATAGACTGCCGAAACGGGTTTGTAGATATTATCCACTTTGGAGTGGTCGATACCCGTAGAGGGCAACGAACCCTCTGCCTCTATATTGAGGAAACTGTCACAGGCACTGAACAGCAGCGCAGCACCGAAACAAATCGCTAATGTTTTGAAAGAGTTTGTCATAATGTTGCCCTCCTTTAGAAGATAAGATTAAGTCCGAACGTATACGTTGCAGCCGACGGATAAACGCTGTTGTCTACACCTGCTGTGATCGGCGAGCCGCCAATCTCAGTCGTGAAACCGTTGTAGCGGAAGTACGAGAACGGATTTTGTGCCGACAGGTACACGCGCAGGTTCTTGACTTTAGGTATCTGCGTGATATTGTAGCCAAGCTGCACATTCTGGATGCGGAAGAACGAACCGTCCTCTACGTAGAACGAGTTGCATTGCATCGTGTACGAAGAGTTGAACGCTTCCGGCGACGGGTAATTGGTGTTGGTGTTCGTCGGGGTCCACGCATGCTTGTAGTAGTCCAGATCGTAGTTGGCGTCGGGGAATACGTTGCGGTTCATACGTTTCTGGTTGAGGATCTTGTTGCCGATCTGCGAATTGAACGATATAGAAAAGTCAAAACCCTTGATATCGAAACCGAAGTTCAGTCCGAGCATCACCGGCGGGATGGCGCTGCCGAGGAAGGTCTTATCCTTTTCGTCGATCACCTTGTCGCCGTTCTGGTCTTTGTATTTGAAGTAGCCGGCATCCTTGATGGTCTGCGAAACAGGATCCTTCAGCGCAGCTATCTCGCTCTCGTAAACGCCTTCTACCTCGTAGCCCCAGAACGCGCCGATCGGGTAGCCCACCTGCGTACGGGTAGCATAGTCACCGTTGATGGCTGCACCGGGGATGTATTCGCGCCCCTCCAATTTGAGCACTTTGTTGTTGATATATGTAGCATTCAATCCCAGATTATATCGGAAATCGCCCACCTTGTCGTTCCAGTTCAGGGTCAACTCGACACCCGTATTGTTGACTGTACCGTTGTTGGCGAGCAACTCGGCAGTACCGCCGCCCGATGCGATGGGTACATAGAATACCACGTTCTCCGTATTGCGGTAGAAGAAGTCCAACTCGCCCGTCAGACGGTTGCTGAGTGTGGCGAAATCGATACCGACGTTCGTTTCATTCACTACCTCCCATTTCAGGAAGTTCTGCAGTACGGTCTGCGCTGCAATGCCGTCCACCAGATTATCGCCAAACACAGCCGACGCGGCAATACCGGTCATACCTAAGATCTGCGTCGAGTTGGCAGGGATATTGTCATTACCCAGCAGACCCCACGATGCACGGAGCTTGAGGTTATTGAATGCTTTCTGATCCTTCATAAACTCCTCTTGCGTGATGTTCCAGCCTACACCTATTGACGGGAAGAAACCCCACTTCTGTTGGTACTTTGAACTACCGTCAGCACGGAACGTGAACGTAGCCAGATAGCGGTCGTGGTAGTTGTAGCTGGCGCGCATGAAGGCACTGATGCCGTTGTAGCGGGTAGCGCCGTCGGTCACATACTGGTTCTTGTACGAACCTGTGGACAGGTACTTCGATGCCTCGCTGTAGTTCGGCACGTCATATACGCGTCCCGTCTCCCAGCCGCTGTAGTACAGGCGGGTGGACTGACCGACCATCACGCTGAAATGGTGTGCATCAATCTGATCCTGATAACTGAGCACATTATCGATGATCTGGTTGGTGCTGTAACCGTAGGTCTTGGTCAGCGACGATACATCCGAGCCCTGCGCACCGCCCACGAAGTAAACAGGCACATAATTGCGCTGATCCCAGAACGCGAACTCCATATTGTAACTCGTCTTGAACTTCAGCCTGTCATCCAGGAAGTGGAGCTCGGCATAGATCGAGAACACGTCCTTGATGCCATGCTCACGGTTGTCGTTGTAATATGCAGTAGCTATCGGGTTACCGTACGCTACTGGGAATCCGTAGAGGTTCGGCGAATCGAACGGTTCGGGGTAAGCCGCGGTATTGCTCGTGTTATATACATTATATACAGGCGGATTGACGTACGCTTTGAAATACGCATCGTCGTTCGGTATCCGGCGGTTGTAGTTCGAGAAGATATTGTTCACGCCGACATTCAACCACGACGTGGCTTTTTGATCCAGACGGGCACGGAAGTTCAGGCGGTCGTAGTTCGATGCACCGTAGTTCATGATACCGTCCTGGTAGAAATAGTTCAAGCCAACCGAATAATTCGTTTTGTCGGTTGCACCGGATACATCAACCGCATGGCTGTGGATCAATGCGTTCTTGGTCAGCGTAGCGTACCAATCGGTGTCACCCGGGTAATCACTCTCCGATACGGGCTTGTAGCCTTTGGTGTTCTGGAACGCCATGTTCCTGAGCTCGACGTACTGCGCTTTGTTGGCGAGCTTCATGATGTTCGTCGGCACCTGAACACCTACATACCCTTTGTAGCTGACATTCACGCGCCCGAACTCACCTTTCTTCGTCGTCACCAGCACGACGCCGTTCGCGGCGCGCACACCGTAGATCGCAGCGGCCGAGGCATCTTTGAGGATCGTGATCGACTCGATATCTTCCGACGAAAGGAAATCGATGTTGTCCACGAATGCTCCGTCCACAATGTATAGCGGCTTGGCATAATCGCCGATTGAACCCACACCACGGATCTTCACGTCCGGACTCGAACCCGGCGCACCCGACTGGGTGACTTGTACACCGCTCACTTTGCCTTGCAGGGCACCCATCGGACTGGCAGCAATCTGCTTACTCAGTTCGTCGCCCTTCACGGAGGCAATCGGCGCTGTCAGGTCTTTGCTCTTGGCTACGCCGTAACCGACTACTACCACTTCGTCCAGCACCTTGTCGTCCGATTGCATGGTTACGTTGATGGCCGTCTTGCCTGCCACGGCTATACGCTGCGTGGTGTATCCCATGTACGAGAATACCAAAACCGCGTCATCCGTAGCCGTCAGGGAGTAGTTGCCTTCAAAATCCGTCACTGTTCCCGTACTCGTTCCTTCAATCAAAACCGACACACCGATGAGCGGTTCGCCCGTATCGTCCTTGACGATTCCGCTTACGCTTACCTGCGCATACGTACAGCAAGCCGCCAGCAGGGCGAAGAGAATTGTGCTTAATTTTTTCATGATATTTAATTTTAACCGTTAACCCGTTAACCCATTAACCCGTTATGGTCCGCAAAGTTACTCATTTTTTTTGACATTTGCAAATTTTTTAGTCATAAATATTGTTTTTTTTCACGATTATTTGCTATTGTCAGATTTTTTGCGTACCTTTGCAGCAAAATTGACGCAAACAGCGATAACAACGATAACAACGCAAACAACGATTACGACAATGAAAGTTCTATTGATCAACGGTTCGCCGCGAAAGAGCGGGAACACGTTTTTGGCGCTGAGGGAAGCGGCGCAGGAGTTGGAGAAGTGCGGTATAGCAACGGAGATTGTAGGGGTAGGCACGAAGCCCGTACGCGGGTGCATTGCGTGCTCGACGTGTAAGACGAAGGGGAACGGGCGCTGCGTGTTCGACGATGATCTGTGCAACGAGGTAAGCGCCAAGATGGCTGAGTGCGACGGACTGATTGTGGGCTCGCCGGTGTATTACGGTCAGCCTAACGCGACAGTGCTGGCACTCGTGCAGCGAATGCTGTACTCCAACGGCGCAGCGTTCAACGGCAAACCCGTGGCAAGTGTAGCCGTCTGCCGCCGAGGAGGAGCTACGGCAGCGTTGCAGACGCTGAATATGCCCTTTCAGTTGCTGAATATGCCGATCGTGACGAGTCAGTACTGGAACATCGTATATGGCCGTCTGGAGGGGGAAGCCGCCCTCGATGCCGAAGGGATGCAGACCATGCGCTCGCTGGCACGGAACATGGCGTACCTGCTACAAGCTACGGCAGGGCAGCCCAAGCCCGAATACGAAGCACGGCAGGCGATGCACTTTATCCGTTAGTATAGTTTACCGACCACCCAGTTAACGAAGCGCTTGGGGAGCAGGCGGTCGAGCAGGCAGAAGATCTTGTACTGACCGCCGCCGATGTATTGCGGTGCGGGACAATGGCGTGTAGCAATCCGGTAGAGGATAGCAGCCATCTGCCGCGGACTCATGCCGCCCTGTTCGTCTTTCTCCATGGCAGCCACTGCCTTGCGGATATTGCCGTAGGCGTTGATGCCCTCCTCGGACTTCTTGCGTGCCGCCGTGAATCCTGTTGACACATCGCCCGGCATGAGCACACTGACGTGGATGCCGAACGCGCGCACCTCGTTCTGCAGGGCGAGCGCCAAGGCGTTGATTGCCGCCTTTGATGCGCTGTAGAAACTCTGATACGGGATGCTCAGTACGGCTGCCACGCTGCTGGTGAAGATGATCCGTCCGGCTTTGCGCTCACGCATGTGGGGAAGGACTGCCTGCACGCTGTTGAGTGCGCCGAAGAAGTTCACATCCATCTGACGATGTGCATCCTCCGGCGTGGTGAACTCTATCGCTCCGCTTATGCCGTATCCGGCATTGGAGATGAGTACATCGATCGTTCCTGCCTGCTCCAGCACTTGCCGGGCTGCTGCGCGGGTCTGTTCGGGGTCGGTTACATCGCAGCAGATATGCGTCACCCTGTCCGTCGATGTGCCGCTGCGCGACCACTCAAACACCCGCCAGCCTCGCTCGGCAAACCATTCCGCGGTCGCCCTGCCTATACCCGACGAGCCGCCTGTGATAACTACTGTTTTGTGATTTGTCATTGGTGATTGGTGATTGGTTGTTTGACGAATCGGGTGCAAAGATACGAATAATTTTTGACAAAAACAAACAAATCGTAAAAAAAACAATATTTTCGGTTAAAAATTTGCAAATGTTATAAAAAAGTAGTTATTTTGGCTACAGGGGCTACGGCAAATGACTGGAACCTCGGCAACGAGGCGAACTTCGGTTTTGCGGGCATCGGTATCGGTACGCCGAACTCCTTTGACCAAAAACTCGCCAAAGCCGGTCCGATGAAACTTTGGCAGAAAGGTTAAAGCAAAGAAGTAACCCAACGTGCGTCACTTCTGCCTGGGTATAATGATAATGCTCAATTCGTAGAGCAGATATATAGGCAGGGTGACGAGCAGCAGCGTGAAGGGATCGCCTGTCGGCGTAATGACGGCGGCGATGATAAGAATAGCGACGAACACATGTCCGCGGTAGTGCTTGAGGTGTTCGCGTCGGAGGATGCCGAGTTTAGCCAGCAGCCAAGTCAACACGGGAATCTCGAACATCAGTCCGAGGAAGATTGACAGCACCAGTAGCAGGGAGATATAGGAGGTCAAACTGATTTGGTTGACCACAATGTCGCTGACCTGGTACGTACTGAGCATCTTGAACGAGAGCGGGAAGATGACAAAATAATTGAGTGCCACACCGGCGGCAAACAGAATTAACGCGCTGAGAATGAAGATGAGCGAATAACGCTTCTCGTTTTGATAGAGTGCGGGCGCGACGAAGCCGTACAACCACGCAACTATCAGCGGCAGGGCAACAACGAAACCTACGCACAATGCTACCTGCATGTGCGTGAAAAACTGCGCAGTGACATCGATGTTGATGAGTTGCTGCCCGGACTCCAGCGGGCGGAAGATAAGCTCAAAGAGCGGCTGCTTGAAGCAGAACGCCGCAACAGACGCTATCAACCACGCCGCGAGAGACTTGAGCAACACCGAACGCAGCTCTTCCAGATGCTCCCAGAAAGAGAGACCGCTAACGCTGTTAGACCGTTTCACTGTTAGACCGCTCGCTTTGCTCGCTGTTAGATTTTTTTAGTTCCTCCTTCGGCTCATCGTCTTCTTTTCCGTTCACGCCGTCTTTGAAGGACTTAACGCCCTTGCCCAGACCCTTCATGAGTTCAGGAATCTTTTTGCCTCCGAAAATGAGCAAAATAACGAGTACGATAAGAATAATTTCCCAAGTTCCAAGCATAATACCATTTACAATTTAATCATTTATTATTTATTCATTTATCCTTGTCGGAGTTGTTCAACAAGGTTGTCTATTTTTTGCATCTCTTCCGGGATGTGGATGCGTTGCGGGCAATGCGGGATACAGTGGTCGCAACCTATACAGTGGTCAGCCTGTCGCTCTTTGGGCACTGCACGATTGTATCCGTTCAGCCACCGCTTGGCCGGTACATTGTCCTCGGTGAGCATATTGTTGTAATGGCTGAAGATTGCCGGTATATTCAGTCCGTACGGACACGGCATGCAGTAGTTGCAGGCGGTACACGGGATTGCGTTGAGGTTGCATATCTCGTCCGCGAGGTGCATGAGCAGCGCATCTTCTTCAGCGGTGATGGGGCGCAGCGGCGAATAGGTGCAGCAGTTCTCTTTGAGGTGCTCCATATACGTCATGCCCGATAGCACAGTCAGGATCTTTTCGGGTGTACCGGCATAGCGGAAAGCCCACTCGGCAGGCGTGGCGTTGATGTCGGCGCGCTTCATCTCCTTGAGAATATGCGTGGGCTGTTTTGCCAGACGACCACCCAGTAGCGGCTCCATGATGACTCCCGGAATACCGCGTTTCTCCAACTCGGCGTACAGATACGAGGCGTTGGTGTTGCGCGGATTATTGCGCTTGGCGTAATGCCAGTCGAGGTAGTTGAGTTGAATCTGCACGAAGTCCCAATGGTATTTGCCCTCGTCATGCCAGCGGAGCAGCATATCAAAGATACGTATATCGCCGTGGTATGAGAATCCGAGATTACGGATGCGACCTTTCTGCTTCTGCTCCACGAGCCAGTCGAGGATGCCGTTGTCCATGTAGCGGGCGTTGAAAGTCTCGAAAGCGTCTTTGCCTCGTGCACCGCCGCCTATACTGTGCAGTAGCAGGTAATCCACATAGTCGGTGCGCAGGTAGCTGAGCGAGCGCTCGAACATCGCCTGCGATTCCTTACGCGGCCACGCCGCGTCGGAGAAATTGCTTAGTTTGGTGGCAATGAAATAACTGCTGCGCGGATGACGGCTGAGGGCAATACCGGTTGCTTCTTCCGAGTGCCCTTGGCAATAGACCGGTGACGTGTCGAAATAGTTCACGCCATGTGCGAGAGCGTAATCGACTAACTCGTTGACTGCGTTCTGGTCAATGGGGGCGTCAGCATTCTCGCGTGCCGTGCCGGTGGCTGTGGTCGGCAGACGCATCATGCCAAAGCCCAAGAGTGACACTTTGTCGCCTGTGTTGGGGTTGATGCGATACGTCATTTGCGAAGGATCGCTGTCAAGCTTCCTTTCGCCATTTGTCATTCGCCTTTCGCCTTTATTTCGGCATGCCGATAGCAGTACCGACGTTCCGGCTACGGCTGCAGTGCTATGTTTGATAAATTCTCTTCTGTTCATTGTCGTCAATGGATTTGGTGCGTACTGTTTCCTTCTACGTATATAGCGCTGAACGGTCGGGCAGGGCAGAGGTGTTCGCACTTGCCGCAGCCTATACAGCGCTCGTTGTCAATAGCCGGCACGAGGACTGCTCGTCCGTCTGCCGTTGTGTGTTCCACCATCTGAATGGCATCCTCGGGGCAATGTTTGGCGCATGCACCACAATGGTCGCCGTTGGTTACAGGGATGCAGTTCTGCTCGATCCATACTGCGTGACCGATATGAATGAAAGGCTTATCTTCTTGTCGGATTGCCTGAATAGCTCCGGTCGGACAAACCTGAGAACAATGTGTGCACTCGGGTCGGCAGTAGCCGCGCTCGAAGGACATCTCGGGTTGCATGAACCTGAGCGGATCAGACGAAGGGCGCAGCACATTATTCGGGCACGCACTTACGCATAGTTGACACGCCGTGCAATGACGTTGCATGTTCCGTGCTGACACCGAACCCGGAGGCGTGACAGGCGTCTCGCGATGCGGAGCTTTCTTGTCTTCAATCTCCGCCAAACCGCCATCTACCTTGATCTTTGCTTGCGCCATCGCCGCGGAACCAACCATCATCGCCGCACCGGTCAAAAACGCACGCTTTGATGTATCAACGGGTCTTTGAGCGTCAGCGGTCTTTTGTCTTTGAGCGCAGCGGTCTTTCAGCGCCAGCGGTCTATAACCTATCGCCCCATCATGGCACTTGTCGATACAATCGCCGCATGCGACGCAACGCGTCAGATCGACTATCCCGTTCTTGAAATCTATCGCCGAAGCTTTGCAGTTCTTGGTGCAAAGGCTACATTTGCGGCACTTGTCTTCGTTGATCTGAATGCGGAAGAGTGAGAAGCGGGCAAAGAACGAGAGAATCGTACCTACCGGACAAACGGTGTTGCAGTACGTACGACCATGTCGCCAAGCCAGCAAACCCAAGATGCCGAGTGTTAGCAAAGCTACAATGAAGGTAGTCACACTGCGCATCCAGATCTCCGCCTCGGAGAACAGATAACTGTCGAAATTACTTTCAATGGCAGCCAAGCCGTTGATGAGCAGGTCGTACAGCGGACGGAAAAGGGAATTGACGATGCGACCGTAAGCAGAGTAGGGAGCCAACAAGGTCGTCACCGGCGCAAAGCCGACAATAAGACAGAGGATGAACACCGCCAATACGGAGTACCGAAGCCATTTTTTCTCCGGCGAGTAACTGTAGCGGTTCTTTTTCGCTTTGCGTCCGAACCAACTCAGTATATCTTGCATTACGCCCAGCGGGCAGATAATGCTGCAATAGAGTCGCCCGAATAGGAGCGTAAGAATGATCAGCCCTGCCAGAACACCGAAGTTCAGTGCCATCAGAGCCGGAAGGAACTGGATCTTGACAACCCAGCCGAGCCAAAGGTTGATAGGCCAACTCACATCGAGAAACAGTAGCGTTATGGCAATATAACAGAGTGTGGCGAGTATAATTCGAATCTTGCGTAACATAAGGCTAATGAACGAGTCGGGTTTGTAAGATGGCTACGCACTCTTCGATGCTCTCGATGTCGGCGATTTGTGTGTCGATGGGGCACATTGATGAGCGGTCGCGATTCAGGATCATCGGTACTTCTTCGGTGGCGAAAATAAGGATTCCTTGCTGCTCAAACAGCTTTTTTGCAGGTGTGCAGATAATATTCGTGTGCACTTCTCTGACGCCTCCGGTTGCCATGATAGCCGCTGCGGCTTTGCCGATGATCTTATCGGCTACTACGGCGCCTTGGAGCCGTTCGGGTTGCTCGCTGATGAGTTGCAGCAAGTCTTGCACCCCGCGGTTGGCGTGGGTGGTCAGTTCACCGTGGTTGAATACTAAGAGGCTCAGTCCCTGCTCATTGAGCATATCAAGCATCTGAAAACCCTCGATGCTTGCACCGCGTAGGATTGCCGCACATTGTTCCGGCGTCTTGGCGTCGAGCAGTTTTTTCTCCATCGGGCAGAGGTCTGTTCCGTCTTTGTTGACCATCAGCGGTATCTCCTCGCGAGCATACAGCGGTATACCTGCTGCCTGTAACATCTGTTTCGCAGGTGTGCTAACCAGCGGTGTGTTTACACGCTTCACACCGCCTTCGATAAGCAGACACGCTGCGGCTTTGCCGACCCGTTTGTCGGCTACTACAGCACCGTGGAGCCGTTCGGGTTCGTCGGCAGTCAGGTGCAAAAGATCTTGTACGCCGGGCAGGCTGTACGTAGTCCGTTCACCATGGTTGTCAATGATCATGCCAACACCCTGCTGCTCCAGTGCGCTGAGCATTTTCTCTGCCCCACGGTTGCAGCCCGTCAGCATCAGCACGAGCAAGGCTGCGAAAATGGTGTAATGTCTCATTGTCGTATTATCCTGTAATGCGGTTTGTATGTATTCCGGAATGCTTCGCTGTGATGCACGGCGTGGTTGCCGGCAGCCGCTTGCCGCAGCAATGCTTGCAGTTCTTCGTTCTGCCATGCCGGTTGCACCTGTAGCGCTATAGCTTCTATCTCTGCCCATTCGTCTGCCCAATGCTCATGCAAGGCATTATCTTTTCCTGCCGCGTCAATGAACAGTTGCAATAATGTTTCTTCGCTCATTTTTCCATTGAGCACCATTGCCAGGTTGATGCGCTCAAACCGATGCCGGAATCCTGTCGGTTCACGCATGGGCATCCCTAACTCATTAACTCTTTCACTCCTTAACTCGTTCAACTCATAGTGCAGATAAGCCCGTGCGGCGGCGGTGTCTTGCATGAGGTGTTCAGCGCCGAAGAAATCCTGGTAACAGGTCTTATACACATCTTGCAGTGTTGCTTGCGGATAGGTGCTGATCATGTATTCGCACAACTCGCGTACGGAATCCTCCGGCACGGAACTTTTGGGCCTGCACGCAACCAGCGATAGTGCTACCAATGCTATGACGAGCAGTTTTTTCATGTTATCTGTTCGTTATTCTCTTTTTGTGGGGGCGGGGAAGCTTGGGCGTGGTGGATGATTGGGCGGTGGCTGTTTGCTCGGAGAGGAACGGTTCGTGGAGTACGTAGTGTTTGTAGCACGATATGCCGAGCGTGGTGAGCGGCAGGGCGATGATCATACCGATAACGCCCATCAATGCGCCCCAGAAACTGAGGCTGAGCAGGATAGCTGCGGGTCCGAGTCCTGTGACCTTGCCCATGATCTTCGGTACGAGGAACATGTCCTGGAAGGTCTGCACGACGATGAACACCACAGCCAACAGCAGCAATGTCAGCCATACGGGTTGCCCAGTCTGCGCCGATTGCACGAGGCAGAGCAGGATACATGGCGGTATGCCGAGCGCCTGCATGTACGGCACGAGGTTAAGCACACCGATGATCAGTCCCATCACAAACCCCATGGGCATGCCGGTGATAGAGAATCCGATAGCAAAGAGGATGCCGACACAGAGTGCTACGAGTCCCTGTCCGCGGAAATACGCGTTCATGTTCACGCTCATCTCATGCACGAGCGTGGTGACCTGTGCGTAGTACTTCTGCGGTATGTACTTTCGCCAATTGGCTCGGATGGACGGGAAGGACAGCATGAGGAAGATCAGATACATCAGTCCGATGAATATAACCACGAGTTCGCTCAGCCAACTCAGTCCGCCGGTGATCCATCCGCCCAGTTTAGGCAGGACGTCCCGGATGGCATCTTGCACTTCGGGGTAGGAGAGCACGGACTTCATGTTCAGTCCGTCGAGCGTAGCTTGGATCTTCTCTTGTTGTTCGGGGGTGAAGTACTTGTCCGCATCGAAATGCGCAAAATATTGCTCCACGGCTACGGCTGCGGACTTGACCTCGCGACCTATAGCAGGGATGATAAGATACACCGCCAGCGAGAGCAAGCCGACGAACAGGATGAGCGTGACAGCCACCGCCAGACCGCGGAACTTCACGCGGCACTTGTGCTGAATGAAGTTCACCAGCGGATCGAGCAACCACGCCAGCAGAAAACTGACAAAGAACGGCAGTAATACGCCGTACAAACGGGATAACATAATCTATTATTGTTGTTGTATTCTTTTCAAAAGATAAATTTCTTTTTGTTTTGGATATAAATATTGCCCGGTGATGGTGTGTGTATCCTGTTGCCCAGCAGATCGTAGATAGGAGAATTGTCGATTGTTACTATTTCATTTTCAATTGCCCGGATTCCATCTGGTAATTCGGAAACAGGGGTGAGAATGGGGTTGATGGCGAGACTGTCATCAGGCATAGTGATGGTCAGTTCGCTGCCATTGATATCTTTATTGATGGCGCCGGTTAGTATCCATCCTGTCACTACCATGTCTTCATTATTACTATGGGCATTGAGTGTAATAGTGCGTCCGGCATAGTACTTGCCGTCGAATACATTGCCTGAGAGTTGAATGTCGTTGATGTTGACAGTTAGCTCATATTGATCCGTTGTGTTGATGGTAAGCGGTGTGGGAGTTCCCCAGTTGTAGAAGTCAGCCAAGTGATTGTATAAGTGATTGGTACGCTCACTGAGCCATGTGCGGGCATTGTTCAGCTCATTGTCGTAGTCCGGTAATGCGGGGGTAATGAGAGCACGGTGGTAATGTAACTCGGTTTGGATTATTTCGCGCATGGAATCCCATACAGCGCGGATTCCTTTTTCATTCAGGAAATCGCCCATGTATATAGCGGCTCTATCCAAAAACTCTTGCCGGAAATCGGGATCTTCCATGAGATGCCGGAATTGGACTGTATATTTCGGTTTGTTGCCCCAATTCTCATATGCATCGTAATCAGGGTTGTACAGCCATTCGACCATATTGTAGTTAGAAGGACGATTGTTGAGTCCCAATCCATAGTCGGTGTCTTTTATTATCCAACGCCATTTGCCATCTGTCGTGCGAGGACGCCACATGACATTGTTGTTGCCAGGAAAATCAAGGTTGCAGTGGTAGATGTTACATATCATCAGGTTGATATACTCTTCTATATCCATCCATTGCGCATACTGGGCAAGTGAATGTCCGGATTGATTGTAGAATCTTACAAAAGCATTGAAGTTGTCCATGGTGCCTTCTTTGAGTTTCCATTTGTTCTCAACCATGTCGATATCTTCCAAACCGTCGTAATTGGTGTAGATATTATCATCATTGGAACGCTCGCGGATGTTCAACAAGCCTTGGTACTCACCATTGATATAGATGATGACCGGTCGCCATGCTTGCCAATCGAGGTCAACGTGCGATGCCATGGCTCGTTGGATGACGGCATCGCGCATGTATAAGAATTTGAAATCGTGACCTGCATTGCGTAGCATAATGCTCTTGAAGTCATGAAGTCCGGGTTTCTGGTCGGGAAAGAATTCGTAGTCAAGCCTTTTGGTTCCGAAACGCTTGTTGGCATAGATGATCAAGGATTTTCTCGGGTACCTACGCGAGTTACCACCGCCAATACGCGCCTCGCACAGTTGGTTGATGACACTGGTATCGCCCTCCGTCTCGAAAAATTCTATATTAATTGGGCGACGCCAGTCATACTTGTAGTTTGGTTTGTCCTGCGAGTAGGTGCCCTCTACATATATGCCAATCGTGTCGTTGTTGAGATACCTGTCATCGGTTATTAAACTGATTACAGACAGGGTTAGTTCCCGGTCTTTCGGGAAAAACAGGTACGAGTGACACGTGGAGCGTGGTGAGAGGTAGCCGTCGCAGAACAACTTGGCACGCACGACGGTGTTTTTGCTGATGACGATGGGGGTGAAGTAAAGCGTGCTTGTTTGTACTGGCTCTGAGCCATCGGTAGTATAACGTATCTGCGCACCCTTTGGAGCACCTTTCGGCAACGAAAGCGTCAGAATGATGTAATCTTGTGAAGTAAACACTTGTCCGGGCGTACCGAATACTGGTGCGCCCAACACTTGCGTGCAGATGGTCCCGCAGTTACTCGCGCCGGGTGTAGGAATAGCCTGATATCCCCATTTTTCCTCGCCGTCTGTCAGTCGACCATACGCGATATTGGGTGCAGGCTGTTTGGCTATGCTTTCCAGCGAATCCGCTATTACATCGTTTTTGAACAGGTAGAATTTACTATCCTTACTCGATTCCAGACTGAAATCTGTATGAATAGCGGATACGTCGGCATCTTTGCCCGCCTTGTCGCAGTAGATGATGACATAACCATGAGTTGCCACCATTGAGTCGGGTAACTGCCATGCTTTATCGACCTTTTTTTGGCTGCCGATCTTATAGTCATGCAGGTTAATAATAGTATCCGTAGGATTGTATAACTCTACCCATGAGTCAGGAAAGTCGTTCAAGTCATCCATGATACAATCAACGTTCGACTGCATCAATTCGTTGATTATCAAACTCTGTGCTGTACCACACCATGATGTTGCAAGGAAAGTAATCAACAATATTATATTTTTCGTTGTTTTGATCATTTAGACGGTTGCAAACAGATTGGGTTTGCTGATTAATATCCCAATTATAACTAATAATGTCAATGTTGCCAAACTTACCACCGAACATACAAGTAGCCGCCATAGTGTTCCCCAAAAACTATAACCGAACAGCTGCTTGTAGGTGGCAAACAC
>CADBAZ010000028.1 GCA_902792835.1 uncultured Bacteroidales bacterium | reverse complement strand
ACGAGTAGTACAACCCGTCTATTTTCACAATCTCATCAGCCACCATCATCGCTGTGCTCACTACCACAGCCATCAAAATAGTAAAAATTCGCTTCATATTTTCATAATTTTTCGTTTCACATATTCGGAGTTTTGTGTTCGTGTATTCCTAATACTATACACCCGCGCATAATTAAACGCACAAAGATACGAAAATATTTTGACATTTGCAAATTTTTGAATCATTTTTAATGATTTTAGCAACTTTATTCACACATTTTTGTCAAAATAACCAAATAATGATGTTTTTCTGCCCTCAAAATTTGCATTTTTCCGATACTTTTTGTATATTTGTATTGGATTTTGGTTTCCACCTGTTACTCACCCTTCACTCTTGGGTACGCGCCGAAGAATTATCGGTCTCTCAGTAGGGTTTACTCCAAGTACAGATATTGTTTTTTTAGAGTAGTGATGTTGTGTGAAGCATACATTGAGCATACATTCAGCATACATTGAGCATACATTGAGCATACATTGCAATACCGAGGGAAGAGCGAGAAAATGACTAAAATTGACTAAAATATCCATAACTGACAATTTTCATTTTCAAGAAATTTCGAACTTTTCTTAAGAAAAATTTGCAAATATCAGATTTTTTTCGTAACTTTGCAGTCGGAAACATTGTAACATGTCAACGCAATCGTACATATCTCAACTTTCTCCTGTCTTGTTTTGGGATATAGATCGGGAGAGTATGGATGTCGAGCGCCACTCGGCGGGATTGATTCAACGCGTCTTGGAGCGCGGCAACCTGCAAGACTGGCGTCTGACTCGCGACTTCTACGGGATGGATCGTATAGTAGCTGACTGCAAACGTCTGCGCACCCTCGATCCCATGGCGCTCTCGTTTATCTGTATGTTGTCCGACACGAAAAAAGAAGATTACAGATGTTATCAATTCAGACAATCCAACCCGACACTCTGGAACTCTTAAAGCACTTGTCTGCTTTTCCCGAGTTAAGCGCAACGCGCCTCGTCGGAGGCACTGCTCTTGCGTTGCAGTACGGGCATCGGATGTCTGTTGACTTGGATTTCTTCGGACAATTACCTCAAGACAAAGAGGAACTGATTGCTATAGCAAAACAGGTCGGTGAAGTTGTAGTATTCAACAAGTCGAACTTCATTTTACAGATGACTATTAACAATGTAAAAGTTGATTTTGTTGACTATAGCCGTTATGAATGGATTGACGAGCCGGTAAGAGGTGACGGATTCGTTCTTGCTTCCGATAAGGATATTGCTGCTATGAAAGTCAATGCAATTATGGGACGTGGCACGCGGAAAGATTTTGTGGATTTGTATGTTCTGTTGCAACATTATTCGTTGGCAGAGATACTTGATTTCTACATGCAGAAATATCCTGAATATTCAGAGTATCGTGCTCTATTGAGTATGACCTACTTCGAGGATGCCGAGATGCAAGATATGCCCAAGATGTTCATCGACACACCTTGGGACAAAATGAAAAAGTCAATCACACAGGCTGTAAAAGCCTACCAGAAATAACATCCCCGCTTGCGGATACCAAAGCAAGCCACTGCTGCCGACGTAAAACAGCACCACTAATCACTACACAAAAATCCGCTTGAGGCTCCATGATAGCACCAAGCGGATTGATTGTTTAGAATGAAATGCAGAATACTATTTCACTTTAGTAAAACTATAGATATATTTAGTTTTCATTCCTTCCTCACCAGAGTAATCGCTTTCTAATTTCATTGAAGTGGAAGTCAATTCGCTTACAGTCCATACTTCATTTTCCTTTGAATCCCGTCTTTTTAACGTAAGTGTATTTTTCGACAATGTCCATGAACCAGAATCAACTTCTCCCTCTCCTAATTGCGTCATCACGTACTTTCCGTCACTTAGGAATTCATAATATAATCCCTCTTCCGTGTAATCATAGGTGTAGTTGTGCTCTTCGCCTTGCGTTTTTTCAAACACTTGAATTGATGTCCAAGACCATTTTCCAATCAGTTTGTTGACCTCAATTTCGTTAGTGCCCTTGCAGCTGATAAAGCCAACACTAATCATTATTAGTGCGGCTACAATAGATAATACTTTTTTCATGTTGCATGTTGGCAGTTATCACATCGCCTCATCGGTTTAATTAATTGATAATTTAGTGTTAATATACACAAAAAATATATGAGCGTTCCCTATCATCCTTGAGGCTGTGAGAAATGCCCATTCACCGATAAGCCACGCCCATATACACTATGGACGCTTGCGGACTTATTATTGGTGAATCTTAAAACTTCTCACATTCCAAGGATTCCAATAAATCGCAAACGCGAAAAACAACATGTCTGAATTGGGATAGAATCTCAATTCGGATGCAAAGATACAAAAAAGATTTGATATATGCAAATTTCTTGAGTGTTTTTTTCAAAAAATGGCAAAAAAAATGAGGCAATTCAAAAATAGTGCATAGTTTACGCCACACGCAAGTGACAAAGCGTTCACTTTTTGCTGGCAGATAAGTAACAAAAGTAATAAATGGCACATCAAACTGATATGAATTATTTTATGTAGCGCTAATCCTCCAGACCAGCGCAGCGTTCCGGATCATCCAGAACAGCTAGGCGTTTCAAGCTCACCCAAACCCACGCCTACCTCGGTGCATTTTGAGCCGGGTTGCGGGGTGAATCCGCACCATTACCACATGATAACCACAACATAGTGCAAAATAGGATTTATTTATGTTGTATCGCTTTGAGTGCTTTAACTCGTAGAGTGAACAAATAGTTAGTAAATGCTGTCTGTAAGCTTGCTTGCAAGCAGGTTTTACTAACTGTTTATTCGGGAAGCCAAGCTTCCAAAGCTCTCAAAGGGTTTATCTTGGTTTTTGTTATTTTTTGTAAAACTAATGACTTTTTCTAAAGAAAAACACTAAAAAATTTGCAAATATCATTTTTTTTTTGTATCTTTGCATGCTCATTATGGGGCAAAGCGTTAACTCGGGATATAACCAAACAAATTTGGGAATATAACAATACTAATTCTGGAATATAACAATACTAATTTTGGAATATAACCATACTAATTTTGGAATATAACCATACAAATTTTATGGAATCAAAATACAATCCTACAGACATTGAAGCACGCTGGTATCAGTACTGGCTGGACAACAAACTCTTTCACAGCGAGCCTGACGGCCGCGAACCGTTTACCGTAGTTATTCCTCCGCCCAACGTGACGGGTGTACTGCACATGGGACATGTGCTGAACGAGACAATCCAAGACATCCTCGTTCGTCGTGCACGCCTCGAAGGCAAGAATGCCTGTTGGGTGCCCGGTACAGATCATGCATCCATAGCTACCGAAGCCAAGGTCATCAAGCGACTCAAGGAACAAGGCATCAACAAATCCGACCTTACGCGCGAGCAATTCCTCAAACACGCATGGGACTGGACAGACGAGCACGGAGGAATCATCCTCAAGCAGCTCAGGAAACTCGGCTGCTCCTGTGACTGGGATCGTACCGCCTTCACGATGGATGAGACGCGCTCGAAAGCCGTAATCAGCGTGTTCTGCGACCTGTACAACAAAGGCCTCATCTACCGCGGACTCCGCATGGTGAACTGGGATCCTGAGCGCCAGACTGCACTCAGCGACGAGGAGGTGATCTACCACGACGAGCACTCGAAGTTCTATTACCTCAAATACGAAGTAGTGGAAGAGCCCGGTAAATATGCCATCGTTGCCACCACTCGACCGGAGACTATCTTCGGCGACGTGGCAGTCTGCATCAACCCCAAAGAGGAGAAGAACCTGTGGCTGCGCGGCAAACATGTGCGTATTCCTATTGTAGGTCGCGAGATTCCTATCATCGAAGACCGTTACGTAGAGATTGGTTTTGGTACAGGCTGCCTGAAAGTGACGCCGGCACACGACGTGAATGACTATATGCTCGGTCAGCAGCATAACCTCGTTGCCTACGACATCTTCACGCCCGACGCACATATCAACCTCGACACCATCGAACCCGAGATAAGCAAGAACATCCGCAAATACCACGGCTTGGATCGCTTCGACTGCCGCAAACAGATGGCGGAAGACCTCATTGCCGCAGGGCTCATGGATCATGTCGAAGATTACGACAACAAGGTCGGTTACTCCGAGCGCACGAACGTACCCATCGAGCCGCGGCTCTCGCTGCAGTGGTTCATCCGCATGAAGCACTTTGCCGACATCGCCCTGCCGCCGGTAATGAATGACGACATTGTATTCTACCCCACGAAATACAAGAACACCTACCGCAATTGGCTGGAGAACATCAAAGACTGGTGTATCTCGCGCCAACTCTGGTGGGGACACCGTATTCCGGCGTACTACGATGCCGACCTGCTCGCTCAGACAGGTCTCGAGAACTATCCCGACGACAAGATCATCGTCAGCCCGACCAAGCCCGAAGGCAACTACGTTCAAGACGAAGGCGCTTTGGATACTTGGTTCTCATCATGGCTCTGGCCTATTAGTCTGTTTATCGAGAAAGACCAAGAGATGAAGGACAGCACATGGAAGAACAAAGAGCTCTCTTACTACTACCCCACGGCTGACCTTGTTACAGGCCCGGATATTATCTTCTTCTGGGTGGCACGCATGATCATGGCTGGTTATGAGTACCAAGGCAAGATGCCTTTCCGTCATGTATATTTCACAGGTATCGTGCGCGACAAACTGGGTCGTAAGATGTCCAAATCCCTCGGTAACAGTCCTGATCCATTGGATCTGATTGCCCGTTACGGCGCAGACGGCGTCAGAATGGGTATTCTGCTCTCCGCACCCGCCGGCAACGACATCCTCTACGATGACTCGCTCTGCGAACAAGGACGTAACTTCTGCAACAAGATTTGGAACTGCTTCCGCATGATGAAAGGTCTCGAGGTTGCCGATATCCCGCAACCCGAGACATCCAAATACGCCATCCAATGGTTCGAAGCCAAGCTTGGCGAGACTTCCGCAAATATTGCCGACTTGTTCAGCAAGTACCGTCTCTCGGAAGCCCTCATGGATATCTACAAACTCTACTGCGACGAGTTCAGCGGCTGGTACTTGGAGATGATCAAGCCGGGTTACCAACAACCGATTGATCGCGCTACCTATGAGGCAACAATGGCGTTCTTCGACCGTCTGCTCGTTCTACTCCACCCATTTATGCCGTTCATCACCGAGGAACTTTGGCAGAACCTCTGCGAGCGCAAACCGGGCGAGAGCATAATGACTGCGTCATTAGAGAAGTCAGAAGTCAGAATTCAGAATTCAGATATTTTGGCTGAAGTCGAGACCCTCAAAGAGATCATCGCCGGTATCCGCAATGTGCGCGCCAGCAAGAACATCGCTCCGAAAGAGCGTCTGACGCTTATTTCGCCGGTTGAACTCAATCCGCTGGTTGCCAAACTCGCCAACATAGAAGTCGCCAAGCTTGGCGACTCGACCGGCAACTGCGCCAAGTTCATCGTTGGCACGACGGAGTTCGCTATCCCGATGGATGCGTTCATCAATGTGGATGAGGAGATCAAGAAACTCGAAGCCGACCTGGCTCACCAGCAAGGATTCCTCCGCGGCGTACAAGCCAAACTCTCCAACGAGCGCTTCGTGCAAAACGCCAAACCCGAGATCGTCGAACTCGAACGCAAGAAAGAGCACGACGCCCTTACGCGTATTGCCACCATCGAGGAGAACTTGGCTAAATTGAGAAAATAATTTTAATTTTGCATTTTCTCATTTTGCATTTTGCATTTAAAATTTTGCATTAATATGAAAAAGCATATTCCTAACATCATCACCTGCTGCAACCTGCTGAGCGGCGCAATAGCCGTGATGCTGGCAGCAGAAGGATTATTCCATTGTGCATTAGGCATGATCATCCTCGGCGCTGTGTTCGATTTCTTTGACGGCATGAGTGCCCGTGCGCTGAAGGTTAAGAACCCCATCGGCAAGGAGATCGACTCGCTGGCGGATGTCATCACCTTCGGTCTGGCTCCTTCCGTAATGTTGATGCAAGCCATCCGTCTCTCGACAGAAAACAGCAATTACGCATGGGGCTGGTGGTCGGCTGTGGCACTCATCATGGCTGCGTTCTCCGCGTTGCGTTTGGCAAAGTTCAACATCGATGAGCGTCAGACAACATCGTTCATCGGCTTGGCGACACCTGCCAACGCCATCTTCTGGGCTTCGCTCATTGCCGCTTTCCCCGATATGGCTTCGTGGGCACAGTTCATGCCCTGGTGCATGTTGGCTGTAGCGGCTGTAAGCTGCTGGCTGCTGGTGTGCGAGTTGCCGTTCTTCTCGCTTAAGTTCCACAGCCTGAAGTGGAGCGAGAACAAGACGCGCTATCTGTTCCTCATCGGCTGTGTGCTGGTGATTGCTCTCTGCTGCTCGTTTGCCGCAGTGCGCCACAACTGGCACTACGCCCTGTTCAGCGGCACAGGAGTCATCCTGTGGTACATCATCGCGAATCTTTTTCCGGAGAAATAACTTAAAATATAACTACCATGAAAAAACATCTTACACTGCTAATCGCAGCACTTGTCACCCTCTCTATGACAGCGGAGACGTACACGATTGTGTTCAACAGCAGTAATGCAGACTCATCCTCGCCGACAAGCGACTTGACGAGCATCATTCTGACGGCAACCAACAATTGCGTCGATGAAATTATTAAAGCCAGCAAGATCTACCGCGCCAAGGAAGGCTACGGCATCAAAGGCGGCACAGGTTCAGACAAAGGCGAGATTTGCATCGGGTTGGATGACACCTATCATATCACCACGATGACGGTCTATGCCGCAGGATACGTCAGCGCTGCCGGCACAGATACAACCGGCACGAGAGGTATCACTGTTTACGACAAAAACATCCAATGGGAAGCAGGTCACAGGGCAGAGATTCGTCCGTATCAACTCACGCTCAACAAAGATCTTGATTCCATCTACATTGTTGCCAACCTGAAGAGTAACAACCGTTTCTACGTCCAGAAGATCGAATTCGAGGCAGAAGATCCTCACCCGACACAGGGAATCCTCGAAATGCAATACCCGAAGATCGATTTCGGTGGTGCCAAATGGGAGAGCGGAGAAGAGCCCTTGGAAGATGTGTTGAACTTCGTTATTGTTGGCAAACATATCGACGGCAACATTTCCCTGTCACTCAAGAAAGGCTCGTCTTTTACACTGACTGAAACGACATTGCCTGCTGACGGAGGCGATGTCGGTATATATTACAGTCTCCTTTTCCCTGAAGAAATAACCAAAGCTATTCCTCTGGAAGATGTAGTCATTGCCAAATGTACAGGTTTGGACGGCATCGAGCGCACGCGCGAGCAATCAATTCTGCTGACTATTGTTCCTCCCGGATCAGGTGGTGCAAGCACCTTCGACCTGGATACTACACGCATGAGCATCGGTTCTATGCCCGGCGATTACTACAAGTTTGCACAAGGCACAGCCGACTCCACGCTCAAGAATCATATCGGATATATTATCTGCTGTGGCAAACGCTATCGTTATGGTAGCGGTTCACGTAAGTCGTGGGACGGATTCTTCCACACCGACCGCGATCCGGAAACCAACCAGGTACTTGACATGTACTCCAACAACGTGCGCTACTTCGATCCCGAGAAGCCGACTGCAAGCGTCAAAGACTTTGATATCGAACACATGCTACCCAAATCTTGGTGGGGAGGTGATGTCAATCCTGCCTACTGCGACTTGTATCACCTTGTGCCGGGCGACTATTCGGCTAACCGCAGCAAGTCCAACCACGCGCCGGGTTATCCCGCAGACAGTTCGTTCAACAACGGATCGTTTGTAACCGGCAGCGGCGCAGCTTACGGTCTGGTGCGCGTGTTCTGCCCGGAAGACAAATACAAAGGCGATTTTGCCCGTGCATACTTCTACATTGCCGCTTGTTACGGTGATTCGCTCACATGGATAGAGAAAGGCGAACCCGGTGTAGCTATGACCAATGAGGGTTGGGAAGAGTTCCGTCCGTGGCTGCGTGACATTCTGTTAGAGTGGCATCGAATGGATCCTGTCAGCGAGAAAGAGCTCAAACGTGCTATTGAGGTCAACAAGATTCAAGGTAACCGCAACCCGTTCATTGACTACCCCGAACTCGTCGAGTATATCTGGGGCGACAAGAAAGGCGAAGCTGTTGACTTCCATAAACTCACACAGAGTTACGGTGACAAGTACGATGATGGTACTGCAACAGGCATATATGATGCCGAGTCACAAACGCCTGCAGCCTACAAGATACTGCGTGACGGACACATCTACATCACCGTAGATGACCGCACCTACTCTATTCTCGGGCAATAATCATCGTAATCAGTTAAATCTGTTCAAGCTGTGAATCTGAAAGTATCCATCCAGCGAAATAGCGTATTTCTGAGTTTATGGTTAGCGTCGTGCCTGGCGCTAACCATTGCTCTTTGCTCGATGGATAAAGGTTCACTACATCTGCTCCTATGCAATCATCACTCGGCGTGGGCGGATAGCATTATGCCCCTACTCTCCGACACCTGCCATTGGCTACCCTACCTCATATCTGTCGTTTTACTGCTTTGGCGATGGCAGGCTGGCGTATTCATGAGCGGCTCACTAATTCTCTCAACAATCATCACCCAAACACTCAAACACATAATCCGCGCACCCCGACCACTCACTTGGTTCGCCGAGAATATGCCGGACATTTCTCTACCCCTGACCGAAGGTGTTCGCATGAACTATCACCTGAGTTTCCCTTCAGGTCACACAACTACATTCTTCTGTCTCTATTTCGCTCTCTGTGCTCTATATACCTATTATATTTATACGCCAGCTAAAGCCAACGGATTTTGGTACAAGCTGTTCGGTAAACAGCAATCTGCGGTAAGCGATCAGCAATCAGCAATCAACGATGGGCGTAAAGCGTCAATCAGTTGGAGCATTGCCGTGCAATTGCTTTTATTTATGTTAGCAGCTATCAGTTCTTACTCCCGCCTGTATTTGAGCCAGCATTTTGCATTAGACGTACTTGCCGGCATGATTATTGGAGTGATGAGTGTAGCCATTGTGGCGCATTTCTTTCGAGGAAAATCAGATAAAAAAAGCAGTGTGCAAAATAATAGATGATGAAATGGTATAGATATATAGTGCTTGCTCTCATAGGCTTCCAACTGATGTTGGGGAACTCGGTCTATGCACAACTCAATACCGACCGCATTACATCCATCGGACGAAATGCGCTGTACTTTGAGGATTATGTACTTAGTATTCAGTACTTCAATCAAGTCATCAAACTCAAGCCGTATCTCGCTGAACCCTATCAACTGCGTGCCATCGCGAAGATTCAATTAGGCGACTACCAAGGTGCACTGCGCGACTGCAACGCCTCGCTTGAACTCAACCCCTTCCAACCCGGTGCGTACTACACACGCGGATATATTTACCGTCAGTTGGGAGATCATGTACAAGCCGAGAAAGACTTTAGCGAAGCGCTTGTTTTTGCTCCTGAAAACAAGACATACATGCTCCTTCGCGCGGATACTCGTGCACAACTTGAACGTTACGACGAAGCGCTTGTGGATATCAACCTGCTTCTTCGTCGCGAACCCGAGTCTGCATCCCTACATTTTGAGCGAGGCGTGATCTGCATGCAGCAGAAGGACACTATGTGCGCTCTTTCAGAGTTCACATCTACGGTGCAGTACGATTCGCAGAATGCCCAGAACTGGTCGGCATTAGGCGTAGTGACGATGATGACCGGCGATGAGGATGCTGCGTACGCAAGCATCACGAAAGCCATCAACCTCGGGTCGAAATATGCAGGTGACTATATCAATCGAGGTATTATTTACTACCGCAAGCACAACTACCGCGCCGCATTGGCTGATTATGACAAAGCTATTGAGCTTTCGCCACAAGAAGCACAATGCTACTTCAACCGCGGCGTGCTCCGTCAGGAGGTCGGCGACTATAACCGCGCCTACGACGATCTGAGCAAAGCACTGGAGATGATCGAACTGACTCCGTCAAACACCTCGTCATCCGATTTGCTTGGACCTATACTCTACCAACGCGGAATGGTGTCGATGCAACTCCAGCAATGGAAAGACGCCATCTCCGATTTCGACTCGCTCAGTGTACTCCATCCGACGTTTCTGCCGGCATATTATATTGCCTCGCGTGCACACACAGCGCTGGGCGAAAAGAAACAAGCACAAGCCTGTCTGAAACGCGCGTGGAAGATTGAGGAAGACCACAATAACGGCCGTGACAGCCTGAACACCAACACACCGGCACTCAATACCGATGCGCAAATGGCTCGCACGGAGACCAACAGACGCGACTATCGCAAACTATTCTCGCAGCGTGCCGCACAGAACGGCGAGGCTGACAGTCAGGAGCAGAAGTACAGTTCAGCTACACGCGGACGAGTGCAAGACAGATACCAGGATCTGGTAAACGAGCCATCTATATCGCTGTCGTACTACTCGCAGTCCACGCCGAAATACAACTACCCGCTTGCAGCCTTCAACCAACGGAAACTGCTGCCCGATGTACTGAAAGCCACCACTCATGAGTTGCCCTTGTCCGCAGAGATGGTTTCACATCACTTTGCGCAGATAAGCCAATTATCCACGACGATTGATGCTCTGCCGGCAGACTTACGCTCTGTACCCGAACGAGAAGGCGAACGTGTGGCAAAGATTCTGTTTGCGAGAGCGGTAGAGTTCGCTGTAGTACAAGACTACACTTCAGCTATCGAAGATTGCACGCGAGCACTGACACTATCGGGGCTGGATAACACGATGGTAGCTATCATGTATTTCTGCCAAGCTAACTGGCGTTACCGTCTGCTCGAATACCAACTCGCCAACGACGAGATACCCACTACATCTACATCCAATAGTGCAAACTCACACAGCGAAACGACCTATAGTGCTTCCTTCCGGCTTATGCTAATGGATTATGACCAGGTTATTCTGCGCTTGCCGGACTTTGCTTTTGCCTACTATAACAAGGCTAATATCCTTTGCTGGCAGAAGGACTACGAAGCGGCTATCAAGAATTACGACGAAGCTATCCGCATGGACAATGAGTTTGCCGAGGCGTACTTCAACCGAGGCTTGACATACATCTACATCGGCAAGCATCACGAGGGATTGCAAGACCTGTCCCACGCCGGTGAACTCGGAATATACCAAGCGTATAACATCATTACACGCTTGCAATAATTTACGATTAAATACGATTGAGAAAAAGTTCTTACTTCCAGAAAACGGAAGTAATGTCGCGTAGCGTATTGTTCTGCACGCGATAGAAACGCTGGTTAGTAGTCTTGGATTTCAAGCCACCGAGCGATTCGATATAGGGGCCAACTTTGATGAAGTCAAAATGCTCCAATTTGAGGTCTGACGGAATCTGCTTGAAGCCTGTGTACCAGCAAGACTTGAGGTGATGATTATGAATCCACTCTGCGAGACGTTCTACCTCATGGTAGTCACGATCTCCTCCTTGAATGCTCACGCATGTCAGATACGGATAGCGCTTTAGCAAACCTTCCAACCACTCTTCCTTCAACTCATCGCCAACGGGCTGCCATAGATATGCACTATGGCAGCCCGGACAATGATGAGGACAATCGGAGATGTTCAACGCCAGTGTTGTCTCGTCAGGAACCTCCTGAAACACTATATCGTAGTCAGCTACGAGCATTCAGTAATCAGCAAGCTTCTTTGTCCTTGTTTAGGTTGGCGTAATAGCGGCGTGCGGCTTCACGCTGACGAGGCTCTGAGAAGTTGCTGACGCGCTTCAGGTAACCGATAATACGTGTCAGGTAATCCAGATCCTTGCTTCCGCACACTGGGCACTCCTTCAGATAACGCTTGTCAATATGTCCGCAACTGTTGCAAACGGTGTTGGGGATATTGAAGGTGAAGTAGTTCGTACCCTCTTGAGCGGCGACACGCAACAGGTTGCGGTACTGCTCCTTCGACAAGTGCTCCTCAAGGTTGCAGTGCAGGGCACTACCACCGGTGAGGTGCTCAACATAACGGCGACCGTGGAGCTTGAATTTCTCCATTACGTTCAGGCTGGTATCTTCAACGATATAGAAGTAACTGTTGTAGCAGTCACGCGGAACAACATAACCGTCCTCCTTATCCCACTTGGCGTGCTTAACACCTACGTTCTCTGCCGGAATCATCTCGCAGTTGAACATCACATCCTTGGTGCGGTACTCTTTGTTCTTGCGCTCGATGATACCGAGAACTTCTTGTACGTAGTTGGCGTAATCGTCGTTGTCTGTGATCTTGATGCCAAGGAACTCAGCACCCTCAACCAGACCGTTCACACCAATGGTCAGATACTGACGACCGAGGTTCACGAAGCCCGAGTCAAACAACGGCAACATACCTTGTTTCTGCAACTCGTGCAGGTTCGCATCATAAGCGAGTTGTACCTTATGCATCAAGTCAACCACCTGCTCGATATATGCGGGATATGCCATGCCTTGACGTACAGCGTACTGGATAGCACGGTTCAGATTGATGGTCAGCACGCTCTTCGAACCGGTGCTAACACCACCTGCACCCAACGTGTAACTGAAACCGTTGTCAGTAATCTCGTTACGGAGTCGGCAGCACGAAGCCAATGAGTCGGCACTATCACTCATGTAGGTAAAGAACGAGTGGCCCTCAGAATACATCTCTGCGGTAAAGTCAGCATACTCTTTGTCCTTAACGTCGCCGTCTTCACTCAGCAGCGCCATCGTCTCTACAGGGAACGTGAGCACAGCTTTGGTGCGCTCTTGGTTGAACCACTTCATAAAGCGCTTCTGCAACCAGTTCAGACTATCCCAATGAGGTTTTTCGCCATCGGGGAAACGGAAATCACCGAAGATCGACTCAAAGTAGTAACGGTCATAGTACGAGATGTTCCAGAACACCGACTGATAGTTACGTGCACCGGCAGGTTGGTTAATCGAATATACAACCTGCTGGAAGCTGTCAGTCAAAATTTTGTCAATCGTGCGTTTCTTCAGGCTGAGTTCAACCACCTCATCGGCACGCTTGTAGTAATCCTCGCCGTACTCCTTTTCGCAGAAGTAGTTCATGTACATCAGGAACTCAGGAGTAGCGCACGCACCGGAAAGCATCGAACTGACCATGAACACCATGTTCACAAATCCGCCACAGAACGCCTTGAGGTTCGTCGGAGCAACAGCATTGCCACCGATAGCCTTCGTGCCCTCGAGCAACCACGGGTACATAGTAACTGAAGCGCAGTAGTTGGCCAGCGAGGTCTCATCATTTTTATATAGTACGTGCGTGCGCAAGAGGTGCATGTACTGGTCTGCTACCTCTTTACCAAACATCTTCTCAATGCGATTCGTCAGCAAACGACGGTTCAGACGAATGTAGTTGCTCTTGGGCAGCTCGCCGATGAGCGTGGCGATGTTTTTCTTCTCCACATTGGCGTTAGCGTCGTACTTGCTGCCGGTAGCAGCGTTCGATGCCGAGCAGTAGTCGATGAGGAAGTTCAACTTCTCCAAGGTCTCACGATCCTCCGAGTGACGATAACGATATACCATGTAGTTCTTGGCTACTTGGTAATACCCCTCCGACATCAGTGCCACCTCAACTTGGTTCTGAATATCCTCCACAGTCATGCCGCTGCGGATACGTAGGTGTGATAATACTGCGGTTAACGTTTCCTCTGTTGCAAACGTTCCCGATGCGATGAACGCCTTACTGATTGCGTCCTTGATTTTGTCGATGGAGAAGAGCACTTCTTTTCCATCCCGTTTAACAATTTTGGTTTCCATTATTTATATATCTCTTTTCACAAACTGACAACTTTCGGCATCATCCCTTGGCACAAAGTTTTCCTTTTTGGACAACTTTCGCACCCCGCCAAAACACTTACAGCCCTCGTTATCAAGCTTGTATGTTAAATTTTCGGGAAACTTTCGCAATTTTCTCACGAAATCGATTGCAAAAATACAACAATTTTATGACATTTGCAAATTTTCAGAAAGAAAAATTTTAGAAAGATTTTTTTGTCATTTAGAGCACACAAATTTCACTTTCCGAAAAGATTTTTTTGCTCAAAAAACAAGAACGGCTGCAACCTTGTGAGTTACAGCCGATTTCTTGTCAAGGGGGTAATATGTTACGATTATTTCGCCTCCGTTTCTGTTTCACCTGTGTAGCGGTTCTTCTTGCCATACACAACCCATTTGTCGAGCGCAACGAGCACGGCTGGCAGAACAGTCAGGGTGAGCAAGATCGCCATAAACGCACCCACAGCGATACAACCGACAATATTGGAAATCATTACGTCATCCACAAACAGTGCCATCGCTCCGGGGCCTAAGACAGTGATGAGTCCGGATGTCAGGATCGTTCGTATTGAGCCTTTGTAAGCAACGCATACTGCATCCACAGGCAGCATCTTCTTTCGGTTCTCACGATAGTAGCTGGCGAACAGAATACCATAATCGATTGTAGCACCCATAAGAATAGCCTGCACGATGAGATAGGCTAAATAGAGCATTTGCCCCGTGACTAATCCTGAGGCAACAACATTCACATATACTGCTGTCATTACAGTCATCACAAGGATCGCAGGCACAATAACCGAACGGAAGGTGATGGCAACAATCAGGAAGATGGACAGGATGGTGAGCAGTGTTACCACATTCATCTCGTGATCAAATCCTCCGCGCATCTCAGCGTACATAACGGATTCGCCTACATAATAATGTTCGTGCGGCATGCGCGCATCGGCTACAGCGGTAAGGGTTTCCACAAATTCATATGTCTCCGGTGATTCTTTCGGCAATGACGATAGTACAACCAGCAGCGAGTGATCCGGCTTACGCAGTTGACCTAAGCCGTCTTGCAATTGCGCCTTGACTGTTGTGGCTTGATTACGTACCGTATCGGGCAATATATCCGCCAGACGAGGATCATATACCAGGGTATCGCACAAGTATGCAATCAGCGGCTCAAAGCCCATGCGCAGGGAACTACAATCACTGTTCACCGAACCATAGAAGTCATATAGCAGCGACATCTGAGCCGGTGTAACGGGCGCAGACTTGACATCCGATAGTTTCATCAGTCGAGCCAGCTTCTTTGCCATCTGCTTGGGCGTATAAGTCTGCCCGCCAAACATCAGCTCTGTGAACAGCTCTGCCTGCTGGTCAGCGCGCGATGGCTCATGCTGCTTGGCAATGAAACGATCGTTGGGATCTTCCTGAGGCTCACTCCCCTTCTCGATGCTGTCAGCCTGAGTAATGACGGTTGAATCGGCATTTTGCGCCAACAACGAAATATCCGTTGAATCCGTTTCGGCTTCGGCAATCTGCTCAGTCGGGTTTTCTTCCGGTTCTGCCGGTTCGACATCTTTCTTCGGGTAAGCGATAGCAAGAAGCTTTTCGTCGGTGAAACCGTCGATCCCAAACGCACGAAGCAGTTCATTCATCTCTTGCGCCGTGAGCGAAGCGTTGGCATCAGCATAATCCATCAACTGCGTACGCAGCGTGAGCATTGAGCGTTGCTCCTCGGAAATCATTCCTGCCAAACCGGCACGCTTGAACAAGTCATCAACCAACAGGTGAACGTACTGCAAAGGCGACAGTTTGGATTTACCCGATGCATAACCGTACACAAGACGAGTCTGAATAGGTGTTGAGCCGATGAATACCGACATCTCGTTCACCGACATCGGCAAACGGATTGCCGTTGTGTCCGTCAACTTGTGCATCTCAATAGTCGTAGCACTTGTATATAGAGCATTAATCCGCTCTACAAACGGAATAACATAGATACGGCTGCGATCTTCCTCTTCAACAGGGAGTTCTACATCTACCGAATCCATTTCAGCCAAAGGCGGACGCCTGATCATCAGCGGGGCTGTTGTGTCATGTATCGGCACAATCACTTCGGAGTCAACGGCATTTTCCGCCATCGGTTCTTCGGTGTTGGATTGCTCTGCCGGAGTACTATCCTGAGGAGCAGAAGAGTCCATTTGCGTTGGCTGTGTCAGGGGCTTATCCGATTCAGGTTCCTGCTCCGGTTCTTCCTCTACTGCCGGCACATCAAGCATCGATTGCAACATGGCAATCTGATTCTTCATGTCTTTGTCAAGATATGCGGAGAACAGCGGATTCTCGGCCACGTGCGTATGGAGGAATCGGGCAATCTCAGGGAAGGATAACTGTAACTCTTCCTCAGGTTTGACGCGCTCATAATACAACAGTTGCACCATCTCCGGCGAAATCATGTCCAGTGCTTCAGCAGGCACGCTTGTGCCTTCAGGCATCATGTCTTTGAAATCGGTGAGCAACGAACGCACATGAGCAACCATTTCTTGCGGAGTCAATGGCTGACTCATCAATGTCGGATAGGATATGACAGACTGTATGCCGGGCTGTGCAAGCAGGGTGTCAACCAACACATAGATTGAATCCTCGTCTTGGGTATCATACACGAGCACAAACGGATTCGGCGAAGGAAAGACTTTCTCAATCTTCGAGTCCGCCTCTGCTGAGAAAAAGATTGTTGTCTGCCGCGAGAAGTACCACGAGGCAACAAAGAGGATCAATGCGCCTATAGCCATCGGCAGTTTGTGACGGGCAACGAACTTGGCAAAACCATCTGTGGGCGGAATATATGCCGCTTTAGCCGTATGGTTAATTACTCTGCGGAAAAGCAACATCAGCGACGGCATTACCGTGAACGTACAGATCAGCGAGCATACAACACCTTTGGCGAGCACCACGCCCATATCTGCACCTATCTTCAGACGCATGAAGCAAAGCATCAATAGCCCGACAACGGTCGTTAATGCTGACGAGAGAATAGATGGCGCAGCACGTTTAAGTGCACGGTTTGCCGCTATACCTGCCGTCTTTCGGTCGGTGTGTTCGTCTTGCTCTTGGCGATAGCGGTTGAGCAGCACGATGCAGTAATCCAACGACAGCACTGCTTGCAGAATAGAGCCGATGAAGTTCGTAGTAATCGAAACCGACGGCAACAAGGCGTTTGTACCCATGTTCAGCACAATAGCGATGCCTGCTGTCAGTAATATAACCACCGGTTCAAACCACGACTGAGCCATTACAAACAGCACAACCATGATCAGCACAGCAGCAAAGATGATCACGGATATAGGAGGTGTGGCTCCATCCTGACTCGTCTCTACGACACAGTTACCGCCAAAGCGAGTGCTGATCTGCTTGCCTAAGGCTTTCTGATTGACAGACTTGGGCACATCAAGGTCAAACAAGGTATGCAAGCTGTCGGCTGAATAGCGGTACGAAACACTCTGCACCTCAGGATAACTCTCAAGCAGCGAGCGGATACCGGGCACCTCGTTCTGACGAACGCCTTCGAACATAACATGTACATCCGTGCCGGACATCTGCGCCGAACCGAACTCCCCAGTAATGATCTCCAGACCACTTTTCATCTGCGAATCGTCCGGCAGGTATTTCGTCATGTCGGAGTTGACGTTCACATGCAACATCATAATGCCGCAGACTACCGCCAAACCGAGCGTCACAAAAAACAATATATAATGCGTTATACGCTTCATATCTATATAAAATTCAATTCACAATCATTGCGAGCGCAAAAATACAAAAAATAAATGATTAATGCAAATTTTATGCAAAATTTCGAAATCCTCATGAATATTTTTGTCATTTTCCACAAATAAAATTTGCATATATCAAAAAAAAGTTGTATCTTTGTAGCCGATTTTAACTTCGCATAAAATGAAGTATCTTATCGTAGGATTAGGAAATATCGGCGACGAGTACGCCAACACGCGGCATAATATCGGGTTTATGGCAGTGGATAATTTCGCTGTCAAGCATGATGTCGCATGGGCGGACAAACGCTACGGATTCATCGGCAAGTGTCGCGTGAAGAATGCCGAACTCGTATTGCTCAAGCCATCGACTTACATGAATCTCAGCGGCAACGCTGTACGATACTGGCTGAATGAGGAAAAAATCCCCGTAGAAAATATGCTCGTCATTGTCGACGACCTCAATCTACCCTTTGGCACGATCCGTATGCGCAAGCAGGGCAGTGATGGTGGTCATAACGGGCTAAAGCACATTCAACAAGTACTCGGGACACCTAACTACTGCCGCATACGCGTAGGCATTGGTAATGAGTTTACACGAGGCGCTCAGATTAATTTCGTACTTGGCGAGTGGACTGCCGAGGAGAAAGATCAACTCAGCAATCGCCTCGACCGCATAGCAGAGATGATCCCGTCATTCTGTCTGCAAGGTCCCGACCGCACAATGAATCAATATAACTAATATGGCAGAAGTTCGCGTTGATAAGTTTCTGTGGGCGATGCGCATCTACAAGACGCGCACGATTGCTGCCGATGCCTGCAAGAACGGTCGCGTCAAATTGGGCGGCATAGAAGTCAAACCCTCGCGTTCGTTCCATGCGGGTGATGTCTTCACCGTACGCAAAGGGCCGATCACCTACACCTACCGTATTCTCCAACTCTGCGAGCACCGCTTGGGAGCAAAACTCGTGCCCGACTATCTGCGGGACGAGACACCGAAAGAGCAACTCGAACTCCTCGAACTCGCTCGCATGGCTGGCAACGGAAACCGTGACCGAGGAACAGGTCGCCCGACAAAGAAAGACCGGCGCGAGATAGAGTCGTTCATCAGCACGGATTACGATTTCGACCTCGACAGTTGGGATGACGATGAAGAAGAATAAATACAGACATTTTTATTGTATATGAATTGGTTAACAAATCTGTTTATCGGCTTAGGCATAGCGCACTCCATCTTTGCGCTGTGTTTGGTCATTGGCTGCGGACTCTTCCTCAGCCACAAACTCAAGATCAAAGGTATCACATTAGGCATCACATGGATCTTGTTCTGCGGCATTGCATTCTCGCATTGCGGTATGCGTCTTGATCCAATGGTAGAGGCTTTTGCCAAAGATCTCGGCTTAATTCTGTTCGTCTATTCTATCGGTCTGCAAGTCGGCCCGGGATTCTTCTCGTCGTTCGGCAAGCAGAGCTTGAAGATGAACCTGATGGCAGCCACTATTGTGCTACTCGGTTGCCTCACGGCGTACATAATCCACCTCACATCGGGTGTGGATATAGCCACAATGGTCGGCGTCCTATCCGGTGCAGTAACGAACACACCGGGACTTGGTGCTGCCGAACAGGCATACATGGATATCCGCGGCGTGAGCAACCCGAACATCGCTGCCGGTTATGCGATGGCGTACCCCTTGGGCGTCGTAGGCATCATCCTTTCGCTGATGGCATTCAAGTGGATCTTCCGCATCTCACTCGACCAAGAAGAAGAGAAAGTCAATGCTACCCGCAAACAGCAAGACGAGATTGAACACATTGACATCCGTCTGACCAACCCGCAGGTGGATGGCGTACGTATCTCTGAGTTAGGACAATACTGCAATGTACACTTTATCATCTCACGTCTCGTTCATCCGAACGGCACGGATATGGTGGCCGAAGGCAATAGTGTGTTGCACACCGGCGATACCATCCGCGTGGTGATTGACAAACGCTACAAGAAAAACAT
>CADBAZ010000027.1 GCA_902792835.1 uncultured Bacteroidales bacterium | reverse complement strand
CTCGCTCACATGGAGTATTAATTCGGCTTTCGCCGGGCTATCCCCCGACTATGGACAGATTGCACACCTGTTACGCACCCGTGCGCCGGTCGCCGCCAAGGTATTGCTACCCCGCGCTGCCCCTCGACTTGCATGTGTTAGGCCTGTCGCTAGCGTTCATCCTGAGCCAGGATCAAACTCTTCGTTGTAAAATAATATATAACAAAAAGCTCATCCTACACTCAAACGACTTATTTGTAGTTGCACTTTCCTGTTAATAATTAAAAATGCAAAATGCAAAATTAAAAATTAACTTAATGGAATCGACAAGGGACTTGACTTCTATACGCATATAATATATAAGGTATAGACCCATTCTCTTGTACTACATCATGATTGAACAATCTTTCAAAGAACTTAACTTTTCTCGATTTTTAGAGCGCAAAAAAATTAGAACCATCAGATGATTCAAATTTTAATACCCTCGGGTTTGCAGGTTTGCATCACTGCTCTTTCAAAGCCTCTCGGGAGAAAAGGGAAACACGCTTGTTTCTCAAAAGCGGATGCAAAGGTAGTACATTTTTTTCATATATGCAAATATTTCGCAAAAAAACATGCATTTTTTGTACTTTTTAGCCTATTTGTGCAATGCAAACGTTGCAAACGGGCACAATTATCACCATTGTGTGCCGGCGTAGTAGTGGAGGATACGGAGGCGGAAGAGGTAGTTGTACTGCGAGCGGAGAAGAGTCAACTGCGCCTTGGCGAAAGTAGTCTTGGCAGTCGTATATTCGTACGAGGAGGCACGTCCGGCTTCAAACTTCTTTTGCAGGTAATCGAGAGCGACGGTGGCATTGGTGAGTGCCTGTTCGGCAGCCTGCGCCTCGGTGAGGGCATTGAGGGCATTGTAATACGCCTGCTCGACCTCCTTGCGGATGTCCTGTTTCTGCTGCTCGAGAGAAAGGCGGGCATTATCCAAATTGATCTGCTGGCGTTTGACAGCGTAGGGCGTCTGCATCTTGTTGTAAATAGGAATAGACAGAGTAAGGCCTACTGTGCCCTGGAGATTGTCGCCTAACTGCTTGCCAAACGCGTCGTTGGTTGCACCGTTACTTAGAGCAGCGAAGTAACTGGTTCCCATACCGGCATTGGCGGAGAGTGTGGGCGAATAGGCTGCTTTCTGTTGTTTGAGCAGAGCCTCTTGTGCCTTGATGGCGTATTGCTGTGCGCGAATCTCAGGACGTTGAGAAAGAGCCAACACAAGCACATCGTCACGCGAAGGAAGCGCTGCACCTTCCTGAAGCTGGTCAAGAGGTATATCCTGAATGTCGAAATCTTGCGGGTCGATGTTCATCGCCTGAGCGAGGTTGAGCAGCGAGAGTTGTACATCATTGTGCGCTTGAACGATCTGGAGCTGTTCGTTGCCTAATTGGGCAATGACTGCATAGATCTCGCCTTCCGCCAAGCGGTTGGCTTGCAAGAGCAGAGAGTCCTTGTGCAGAACACGCTGCGTATCGTCTGCCTGCTCCCGGGCTGCAAGCAGAATCTGCTTGTTGAGCAATACTTGCAGGTACATCGAGGAGATGTTGAGTTGGAGCTGTAGTTCCGCAGCGCGAATGGATGCCTCGGAGGAGAGCATCGACGCACGTGCCTGATCGATGGCGAACTTCATCGCCAAACCGTCAAAGAGAACGAGCGAGGCGTTGAGGTTGAACGAGGTGGTCATGGCGCTGGTGTTGGAGTACGTGATATTATCCGAGGCCGTGGAACGCCCGAACGACCACATATTGGATGCACCGGCGGAGATGTTCGGGGAAATATTCGCGAGCGACTGCTTGTACTGGATACTGGCAGTAGCGTAGTTGTTCTGCTGCTTGAGGAGGGCAATGTTGTTGGCGATAGCGGTGTCGATGCACTGCTGCAGCGTGAAGGTCTCGGCAGTGGCGAAGAGCGCTATGGTCGCGAATATGATAGTTAAAACGTTGCGCATAATTGGTTCACAGATTAAATAGATTTAACTGACTGCAATGGACTCTTTCTGTTCACAGATTAAGCAGATTCAACAGATTCCTTATTTGCCGGGCATTTTTGCAATGGGCTGTTCAGCTATCTCATTGCCACGGACGCGATCACCTTCTTTGAGACCGGAAGTGATCTCGATACGGATACCGTCGGACATGCCTGTTGTGACGAGTTGCGGAGTGACAGATTGCGCAGCGGAATCGTTGACGAGTTCGACGAAGGTGCTGTCCATCGTGATATGCACGGCAGCCTCAGCAAGCGTGAGAACGTCATGACGGGCGGCAAGGACAATCTCGGCATTGGCACTATAGCCGGCACGGATTTGCACGCTGTCAGGAATACGCGCTGCTGCACGGATCTCGAACATCATCGCACCGTTGGATTCAGTGCCTTTGGGAGCGATGTACTCAAGCGTAGCGGTGAAACGCTGGTCGTTGAGTGCGCCGATGATAAGGTCCATAGGCATGCCTTCGCGGAGTTTGCCCACTTCGGTCTCGTCCATCTTGCCGACAAAGAGCATATCGGACATATCCGCCACGGTAGCGATGGTTGTACCTTCGCTGAATGCGCCGACAGATTGTACGGAGTTGCCGACCTTGACAGGAATCTCAAGGATCGTGCCGGATATACTGGAGCGAACGATGGTGTTGCCGGACTCTTTGGTAGCCGCTGTCACACCCTCCTTGACGATGGAGAGGTTGTCGCGAGATATTTGCAGTTCCTCAATCGCTTGGGCGTATTGCAGTTCGGACTTGTCGTACTCCTCGAGGGAAATGACTTTCTGTGTGAAGAGGATGGAGTCGCGCTCAAAGACATGGCGCACATTACGCAGATTGACCTCGGCGAGGCGCACGCGCGACTCGGCACTACTGAGCGACTGCATGTCCGGCACGACGCGGATCGTGGCGATGGCTTCACCCTTGCTGACAGGTTGTCCGGGTTCCTTGTATAGTTCGGCGATGATACCTTGTATCTGCGCCTTGACGGCTACCTCGTCACGGGGTTCCACTTTGCCGGTGACGATGGTGCGCTTCTCCAGACTACCACGCTCTACGGTCAATACCTCGTATTGAACGGGTTTGGGTTGCTGACGTTTCCAAAGTACAACAAATGTTCCAATCACTCCCGCAATAAGGAGGATAATGAATGTCCAACGAAAAAACTTTTTCATATAATGCGTATATTATGTTCGTTATTGATCAGCCAATAATGGCTGATGCATTGGCTGATGCTTGATTATTCCTCACTGAGGGCTTCGACGGGTTTGATCTTCAGGGCACGCAAGGCAGGCAACAGACCTGCGAGGATGCCGATGATAATTATTATTATCAAACAGCTGACGGCAACGCCGAAGCTGACGTTTGGCGCTTTGAGGAAGGTGTCGGCGTGTTCCAATACATGTGCGGTAAGCAATACTGCCCCTACCCCAGCCATTATGCCTGCGAGTCCGGCTAAGCCTGTGAGCACCGTACTCTCGGCGATGATCTGGCGGACGATGACCCACGGCGTAGCACCTATAGCGCGGCGGATACCGATTTCCTTGGTGCGTTCGCGAACGGTGACAAGCATGATGTTACTTACACCGACAGCACCGGATATAAGTGTGCCGAGACCTATGATCCAAATAAGTGCACTGAGTCCCATACTGAGATAGGTGAGCATCTTCATCTCTTCCTCGGCATTGAAGCCCCAAAGAGCTTTGTCATCATCAGGGGCAATATTGTGCAAACGACGGAGTTCGTCCTTGATGCCTTTCTCGATCTGTGAGACAGGGATATGCGGTTTGGCAACCGCCATGAGGATATGTACTGTCTCGCCGAAGTTGTACGCCTTCTGGATGGTTGTGACGGGCGCTTGCACCATCTCATCGGGGTCGCCGCCGATATATACGCTGTTCTCATTCTGCCGACGCACACCCACAATGGTGAACTGGATACTGCCGCAGAATATACGCTGGCCTATGGGATTGCCGCCATAAGGGAAAAGTTTGCGATAGACCTCGATGCCAATGACGCAGACCTTGCGTTTGTCGCGCATGTCAATCTCGTTGATGAAGCGTCCGAACAGCAGCGGCGAAAGCATCACTTTAGGGTAATCGGCTGTGACACCGACAAGTTGGAAATCGCCGTGGTTCTCGCCGATAGAGATGGTTTTGTTGCCGGTGAACACCATCGGCGCGAGACCATCGATGCCATCTACTCGTTCGCGGATGATGTCCAGGTCGCTCAGGTGCATCTCCCACTGGCGTCCGCGCTGGAAACCTTTGTAGGGTTTGCCGGTTTGTGCAGCACCCATGGTACAGGAGTTCATGGCAAAGCCGCTGATGTTGGAGTAGATGCCTCCGGAAAGCGCGTTACCGAGACCGATAAGCACAATGAGCATGAGCATTCCCCAGAACACACCGAATGCCGTCAGCAAAGAGCGCGAACGGTTCTTGGTGATGGTTTGCCATATTTCAGATAAGAAGTCCATTGTTGTTGATCAGCCAAAATTGGCTGATACTTATTTTTCGTAGTTCAGTGCCTCGATGGGTTTGATATGCATGGCACGAACGGCAGGGATAGCACCGGCAACAACACCGACAACGATCAAGATAAACGTGGCAATGCTGACGGCAGGGATATCCACCGTGGGGTTACGGAAGGGGAAATTGCCTTCGGCGGGTACAAGGGAATTGACAAGCTCCATGATGCCGATGCCGACGAACATGCCGATATAGCCAAACAAAGCCGTGATGAGTGTACTCTCGCCGACGACGGTAAGTAGGATGGTACGCGGCGGAGCACCTATCGCTTTGCGGATACCAAACTCCTTCGTACGCTCGCGCACGCTCACGAGCATTATATTACTAACGCCTACCGCGCCGGAGATGAGCGTACAAATACCGATGATGAGCACAAACAGGCGGATTGCCGCCATAACGCCGTTGGTCTCTTCGACGCGCTGCGCCTGACTCCACACCCAGAGTGCGCCATCGTCGGTCGGGTCGAACTGCATGAGCGGGGAGAGGATGTTACGCAGTTTCTGCTCGAAAGGGCTGGCAGGTCGTTCCCACGGTCGCTGGCGTGCGCTGGTCTTCGGTTGCCGCAGGTCAGCACCGGTGGTGGTCATGGCAACCTTGCTGATATGTTTGTCGGTAGCGAAGATCGCCATGCAAGTGGAGATGGGGATATGCACGGCAGCTCCTTCCCAGCGGTCGCCGTTGGCACATATTCCTACTACAAGGAAGGGGACATCGCCAATCTTGAGGTATTTGCCGAGGATATCGGGGTTACCGAGTTCCTCCATGGTACGTTTGTCTAACACGCATACTTTTGCGCGATCGGCATCGTCGTGAGCGTTGAGGAATCTACCGCCGGAGATCTGCTTTCGGTAGATAGCCTGGTAGTCACCATCCACGCCCATAATACGAACGGACGAATACGCCGTACCGAAATTCACCATGGCTCTGGTCTGGATGATAGCGGTAAACTGCCGTATCTCCGGCAGATTGCGTAGGAGATTGACTTCGCGTAGCGTGAAGTAGAGGTCTCGATCCTTGGGGAGACCTTTATAGGGCTTTTGTGCCCAGCCGGCATTCACCTCCACAGCATCATTCGCCTTGCTGCCGTAGGTATCCTGAATACCGTTTTGCAGGCCATTGCTGGTACCAAGCAAAACGACGAGGATGAATATACCCCACGCCACAGCAAAACCTGTCATAGCCGTGCGGAAACGGTTCTGACTGATGCTACTCCATATTTCGGAAAGAATGCCCATTATACAATAAGACCGTCTTTGATGCGGATGATGCGGTTGGTGGTTTCGGCAACAGATTGCTCGTGGGTGACGATGATGGTGGTTATACCTTCGGCATTGAGTTGCTTGAATATATCCATAACCTCAACGGTAGTCTTGGAGTCGAGTGCTCCTGTGGGCTCGTCGGCAAGAAGGATCTGCGGTTTGCTGACGATGGCGCGCGCAATAGCCACACGCTGGCGTTGACCGCCGGACATCTCGTTGGGCAGGTGTTCCGCCCACGCAGCCAGTCCCATTCGCTCAAGTTCCTCCATAGCGCGGCGGTTACGCTCCTTGCGCCCTACCCCCTTGTAGTACAGTGGCAGCGCCACATTCTCGAGAGCTGACTTGTAGTTAAGCAAATTGAACGACTGGAAGACGAAACCGATGAGTTCGTTGCGGAGGCGGGCGCCTTCGGTCTCTGACTGCGACTTAATGAGACGCCCTGCCAAGTAGTACTCGCCTTGGTCATAGTTGTCCAAGATGCCGAGGATGTTCAGCAGTGTACTCTTGCCGCTACCGGAAGCACCCATGATGCTGACAAACTCGCCGTCAGCGATGTCGAGGTTCACCCCTTTGAGCACATGGAGTTCGTTAGGTCTGCCCAGGTTGTAGGATTTGTGGATATTACGAAGTTCTATCATTGTTCTGTTCTTGTAATATACTATTATTCAAGCCGCACACCGGTAAGGGTATAACGTTGACCGTTACGCTGGATGAGCAATTGTCCGTTCTCAAATACGATTTGAGAGCGATAGGTAGGCAAAGATTGATCGGGTATCGTTTGCTCTATACCGGTCATGGACGAATCGAGCCCCTCTCCCCATTGGGAGTAGAGCCAGTTGATGCGCCAGTTCATGCGTGAGAGAAACTCCTGTTTGCGGCTGCTCATATCGCCGTTGTTACGGACATTCGTGTTCTGCCAGCGCTCGGCATCGCGTTGGGCAGCAGTAGCTATGAGCGAGACGAACGCATCGATATCCGCGAGCACCTTGCTATGTCCCTGTTGGCGGTAGTCGTACCACAACTGCTGCACGCGTTCGGCAAAGAGTTTGTTGCTGCAGAGTTGCTCTATCCAGATCTGCGAGAATGTAGGATTGTCATAGATGAAACGCTCCTGATGACGGTCGTAGGCGTTGCCGAAATCCCATACGGGACCGAAGTGCCATTTTATAGTTGAGTGTTGAGTGTTTAGAGTTGAGAGAGAGTCACGATCCTTGTAGAGGAAACAACTGCCGTGGTATGATTCGCAATCCTCCATGATCTCTTGCACAAGGTAGAACTTGGCGGCATCGGTGATGTCGAGGATGTCTTGCAAGGGCTGAGAGCCATGATTGTAGATGGCATCGTTGAGCGAGAGGAGTTGATTGGTGATATAGTTACGCTGGACAGAAGAGAGGTCCTCCGGTGATTGAGGCGTAATCACGACATTCTGACCATTGTCCTCGTTGAATGTGATGCAGCCATCTGACCAATAGTTGTCAATCTCGACGAGCCAACCACCTGTAATGCGATCGGGATCTGTTTCGCCATCTTCCTGTTCGTAAATATTCACGCGGTCATTGTCGATACGGATGGTTTCTGTAACGAAGTACAAGCCTTTGTAATCGCCGTTGAGGACGAGTTCAACGGGTACTTGCTGCGGAGTATAAGGCAGACCTATATGCTCAGAGAGCGAATAGCCCACGGTATTCTTGAGGAAACCGAGCCAATCATCCGCGCCGGCGAGGAGTGCCCAGTGTTTGCTCTTGTGCATGCCGAGGAGTTTTTGTCCGTAGCCTTTAGCAAAAACTATTTTATAGGGTTTCTTGTCAAAGCCAGTCCACGTCCAATTACCTCGACCTTTGATGGTCAAGGGTATCTGGTTGTTGGCATCGCCCAAAGCTGGGTAATCGCCATGACCGATGACATAGAGTGTGGCATCCACAGCATTGTCGCGGCTGACGTCTTGGTTGTTCTTGGTTGAGATATACATGACAGGCAGTGTGCCGGAAGGCGAAACAGCCCACGCGCCCGAGGCACACAGTGCCAAGAGCAATGATATGATGACGCGATGATACATGATATACTCTAATTTATTCCTCACCGAGCAAGTCGGGGCGACGTTCACGGGTATGTTGGAGTGACTGCTCGTAGAGCCAGTCGTCAATCTTCGCCTGATGTCCGGAGAGGAGGATGTCGGGCACACGCCAGCCTTTGTATTCCGCCGGGCGCGTATAAACGCCGGCTTCAAGGAGTCCGTCCTGGAACGAGTCGGAGAGCGCGGAAGTCTCGTCACCGAGTGCTCCCGGGAGCAGACGGACGATAGCATCAGTCATGATGGCGGCTGGCATCTCTCCGCCGGTAAGGACGAAGTCACCGATCGTATATTCTTTGGTGATGAGATGGTCGCGCACGCGCTGGTCAACGCCCTTGTAATGGCCGCAGAGGATGATGAGGTTCTGCTTGAGGGAGAGTTGGTTGGCTACCTGCTGGTTGAACCGCTCGCCGTCGGGGGCAGTGAAGATGATCTCGTCGTATTGGCGCTCAGATGTGAGTTTGGTGATGATGCGGTCGATCGGTTCGATCTGAAGCACCATACCTGCGCCGAAGCCGAAGGCATAGTCATCCACCTTGCGGTGTTTGTCGAGGGTGTAGTCACGCAGGTTGTGGACGTAGATCTCGCACAGACCTTTGTCTTTCGCCCGTTGAACGATGGAGTGGTTCAGCGGGGACTCCAAAAGTTCTGGACAGCAGGTTATTATATCGATTCTCATATTTCTCTAATAATTATCTACATTTTCGGAATTTGTTTTGAGCAGATTTGCGTTTTCTCGTAAGGGAGTTATGGTGACCATAATGACTGAACGAAAAACACAAAGATGCCAAAAGAAAAACCGAAAATCTTAAGGCACTGGATCATAGCCGGAGCCACCCCAAGGATGACAACGGAGAATGCGCTTGATGCCGAGCCAGCCTCCTTTGAAAATTCCGTACTTCATCACCGCCTCAACCATATACTGACTGCACGTCGGGGTGTAGCGGCACGAAGGCGGCGTGAAAGGCGATATGCAGGTGCGGTAGAAATACACCGGGAGAAGGAATATGTGACGGAGGACATTACGCATTGTATTTAATCGACCAAGATTGGTCGATGCTCAGGGTTGGGTTATTTTGGCGATGAGTTTGACCATGGCGCGCTCGATCTGGGGGAAATCGGGGAGTTGCTTATCCATATTGTAGATGGCGATATGGAAGGCGCTACCTTGGGATTCGAGTTGCTTTAGGGGTTCGCAGTGAAGGCGGTAGGCTTCGCGCATCAGCCGGCGGAGACGGTTGCGATCGACGGCGTGCTTATGCAGGGATTTGGGTGCCCAAACCATGACTTGTGTTCGTCCTTCGGCAGGTAAAACATGCGCACGCAAAGGCCAGACGATGTAGCGCTTGCCTTGGGAGCGAGTGGCGGCGATGCGAAGATCGCCGCATAGGCGCATGGATTTACTAAAGGTGCTTCGCACGTTAAACAGTTAAATAGTTAAAATGGTTTTGCTTTGCAGCAAAACGTTAAATTATGCCTCGCTTAGATACTGCTCGATGGCGGAGAGGACGGAGGGACAGCCGGGGGCAGGGGCGGTGCGGGTGACGGAATAGCCGGCATCGGTGAGCGCCTGTGCTGCCGGTGCACCGAAGCAGATGAATGCCTTGTCGCCCTGCTCGAAGTCGGGGAAGTTCTCCAGGAACGCGTGTACTCCCGAAGCGGTAAAGAACGCAATGACATCGTAGTCAAAGGGCTTCTCCTTCGGCCACGCGTAGGTCTTCTGGCGGAACATGACCGCCGGAGTAACGATGACCTTGCGCGAAGCGAACATATTGATCAGATCGTCGGTGTAGTTTTCGCCAACAACCATCATATATTTCTCTTGCGGGCGACGGTTCATCGCGGGGATAATATCATCGAACGAGTTGTGCTCGCCAAAGAAGATTCGGCGTTTGCGGAACTCGATATATTTCTGCAGATAGTTGCCTACTGCCTCGCTGATGCAGTAGTAGTGCATGGTTTCGGGTACTGCGACATGCAGATCTTGCGCCATGCGGAAGAAGTGATCGGCACTGATCTTGGAGTTGAGGATGACAGCTGTGAAATCCAAGATGTTGAGATGTTGGGCACGGAACTCCCTTGCCGAGAGTCCCTCCAATTCAACCAAGGGTTGGAAATCCACGCGCACATCGTGGTGGTGCTCCAACAAATCGTAAGGGTTATGTTCGCCGGCAGGTCGAACCTGCGTGATAAGAATCTTTTTAGCCATTATAGATGGGAGTGTTCTTATACAAATTGTTGCAAATAAAGTTGTTTACCTGCCTCGAAGAGCAACACAGTCGGCAACAGTTCGACCGTGAGCAGGTAGATGATTACGCCAAACAAGTCCGAGACGGATGTGCAAAGCAGTCGTGACCACTGCACACCAAGGAAAACGAGATAGCCGGCAGTCGCTACGCCGAGCAGACTGAGCCAGAGCTTATCAGGGGAAGTGTAGGCAGCCAAGAGGATGACTACGAACAACACAAACGAGAGCAATGAGCGCAATGAGAAGTAACGCATATACACCATAGCTATCCGTTTGCCGAAGCGGAAGGTATATTGCACGATAGCCGCGACGATGATTCGCCCCAGGTCAATCGCCAACGAGATGAGAATAAGCCATCCAAGCAGCTCCATCCCGTCCATCGGCGAATCCGCCACAAGCACATATACGCCAATCGCCGGCAGAATGGAGTTGAAGAGCCATTGCGTAAGCTGCGAACCCAAACTGGGCGCTTGCTCGGCTATATTGACTGCAAACGAAGCGAAGCTGTTGCTGATCAATCCATGCAGATACTGCGGCTGGAGCATACAACTGACCCACACCAATCCCACCATAGCCAAGCAAAGCCACGGCAACCATGTTGCGGAAAGTGCGGAGGATATGTAGAGACCAGTAGGCATTGTAATGGTGAATGGTTAAACGGTGCGGGCTTGGGAGCGCATGTTCTCGCCCCATGCGGAAGCAGAACAAATGGCAGGGAGAACTTCGTCGGGGGTATTAACCACCGTGAACATCCGGTCACGATGAACAGGTTGCATAAAGTGCTCGGCAACCATCTTGTCCAAGGCTGCGATGATCGGATCGAAGTAGCCATCGACATTGACGATGACAACGGGGTTTCCATGTAAGCCGAGTTGCTTCCACGTGAGGCACTCGAACAGTTCCTCCATCGTACCTACTCCACCAGGCAGCGCGACCATAGCATCGACCATTCGGACAATGGTTGATTTGCGCTCGTGCATGGATTCGGTGACAATGGTTTCGGTGCTTCGGGGATTGTTCCACCCCTGCTCAACCATAAAGCGCGGAATGACACCAATCACCTTGCCGCCGACGCTAAGCGCGCCGTCAGCAAGGTGACGCATCAGCCCTATACCTCCGTCGCCATAGACGAGTTCGATATTTGCCTCGGCTATGATTAGCCCCAAACGGTATGCCGCATCGTTGTAGGACTGCGGCACGCCGTCGGAAGCGGAGCAATATACGGCTATTCGCTGAATATTAGCGGATGGACTTCTCACCGTTGCGGATAACTACGCCCTTGTAGTCGTCGCCTACCTCGATGCCGTGCATGTTGTAGGTCTTGCCGTCGAAGCGATGATCGATCTTGGTGTTCTCAACTGCATCGAACACCTCGCCTTGGGTGATGATAAACTCATATTGAGCACCGTCTGCCTCAAAGATAACCGAGCCACGACGACCTTCCTCGCCTTCCGGAAGAGGTTGTACAGCAAAAGCAAGTCCGATTACGTTATATTTTTCCCAATAGTCGGTAGTAACGATTTGAGGCTCAATCCACTCATCATTTTCATATTCCCACTCCTCATAGTTGACATTGGAGAGCAACCATACAACTACATTATCTTCCTCATCACCATAGTGCGCATAAATTGCATCCTCCGATGATGTTGCCGGAGCATTGAGCTTGTTGCATGCTGTATCGTTAGCCAGTGTGGGGAAGTAAGCATCAAAGCTGATACCAAGGTTCTGGCCATGGCTGCCACCGCCGCTGTTACGGCCACCACGATAACTGAACTTTCCGTCATGTTGATATACAGTAGTAGCGGTAGTCGGGCAATCGTAGTCGGAGAAGATACCGAAGTCACATCCCGTCTCGTTGAAGTTCGTGAACTGCAGGTAGAAGCTGCCGTTAGCCCATACAGGAACTTGCGACACTTCACCAAAGATGTCGGTCTCATAGAACTTAGCGTGCATCGTACCATAATAACCCCAGCTGACTGCCTCACCAACGATGTCCGTATTCTTAATCACGGTGCTTGCGATGGTATCATCGAAATGAATACCCTTTTCGTCCATCGGGAAGATAGCTACGCGGATTTGTGCGCCATCGGGAATCAAGCCGGTAGAATCAGACTTGTTGTCAGCATAAACCGGCACGAGGATCTGCTCAATCTTCATTGTACCACGGTTTTCAACCAAGATGCCGAGGGTGTCAGCTGTTTTCTCATCACCTTTCTGGATGTGTACACCCGTACCGTTAAAGTACTGATCACCGGTAGCACCACCTCCAACACGCCAGAAATCGCTACCTTTCTCCTCGTAGAACGGGTCAGCATACATTGCGCAAAGAGTCATGTAAGCGTTCTCTGTTTGACCATTCAACAATTTGCTTTGTATTGCCGAGCAGAGATACTGTGCACCAGCAGCACTTGCATAAAGAGTACCCTTTGTCTGAATCGTTGTGTCTTTGTACTGCTTTCCCCAATGGTGATTCGGATTGAATTCGTGATCGGTTGTTCGCGGCATATGGTACAAACCATTAACGCCTAAACGGGTAACATATTCGTCCGTATTCTCCTCCTCCAATGTGCCATTCATATACCAATCGGTAGGACCATAGTAGTTATAGAACGTAACCGAATCCAAATACGGCAATAAGATCATACCCATATTGTATGTTCCAATTCCCTCATAGACACCAAGGTAGAAACTACCCGGAGCATAGTACCAGTCAGCCAGACCGTATTCCTCAGCTTGAGCGGCGCGTACTCCTTTATGCTCTTGGAGGAAGGTTTGAGGATCTTGCCAATCAAACGGAATAACGGAAGCCTCAATCTTTCTTGAGTCCTCTGCAAAATTACGCATTGTTGCGTTGTTCAAGTTCGTTGCATTCAGCAGACTTGCTACTGCCAATGCACCAAAAAGAAAATACTTTTTCATACCTGTTATGTTTTAGATTATACTATGGAAATCTCTCGATTTCCGTTAATTTTATTTCGTTCAATTATTTCAATCCGCTTGATCCGCTCACCGCGATATTGGATTTGTCGTTGGTGAGTACAAGAGCTGTTGTCGGATTGAGTGTATCCTCCGCCTCGAGAGCGAATGTGCCCATTACGGACTCAATGAGTTTCGATAACTCAGAAGCCTGCTGATACCATGTGGCAGCTGTCCCGTTAGCGGGTTTGTCATAGGAAATAACGACCTTACCATCGTTTCTTGACAAAGCAATAGCAAAATCGGCTGTAAGCGAAGTCTTCTTGCTGCCGGCTTTGTACTCATATTTGATTCGCAAAATATAGGAACCGGTATAGCGGAATACAGTATCGGAATATGTAATAGCGATACTGTTGATTTTTGCTTTTCTATCCCGCGAGAGGGCTACCAACTGATCCTGGAATGCTGTTGCAGCATCGGCGAACTCACCTGAGGAGGCTGACAAATCGGCTTTCCATCCCTTGTTGACATCAATATAGGTGAGGAACAACTGGCTGAGGTCACCGGAGCTGATTACACTACCCTCCTCACCAACGAACTTACCATCCTCATTGAGAGTATAGAGTCGCTCATTGTGCTTGTCGTTAAAGCCGAAACTCATAATGAATCCGTCCAATGTCGGGCAGATCGGGTATTCAACGGGATCTTCGGCTTGTGCCTTATCACCATAGCGCACGATATTGAACAATCCTGTAGAACCGTTATGCAGGTAATACAAGCTGTCGCTCTGCTGGAGGGTCATGATATTGCCGTTACCGAAGTACTTGCTCAATAGGCTTGCACAAGCATCAAAATACTCCTCTTGATCCATGTCAGGCATAGGGCGCATAATCATGTACGCGGAATGCTTTTTGCCCTTAAGGACGACACGCTCCGGCGTAGCCAACAGAATCAGGAACTCATAGTCACCGAGGTATCCGTCGCCATCCTCCTGTGGGTCAGCCCAAGCATGGAGCACTTCGTTGAACGTGTTGAACGTGAGCAGTGGTCCGTAGTCGCTGACTACTTCCCATGTGCTTGTTGAGTCCGTCAACATCTTATTGCCTGTAGTGAGCGAATTTTTGGCGGTAGCAATAACCTGCCCATCCTCACGGAACTTGACAATAAGATTGTACCCGCGCGACTCCGGGTTAGCAAAATAGAGCATTTCCCAACCGTTCTTAGGCGCAACAAACACACTGTTGGCATTATCCAGAGCCTGTTGTGCACGTTCGGCAGCAGACTTGTCAAAAAAGCTCTCTTCATCGCGGCTGCAAGCAGAGAATATACTGCCCACAAGCACTAATCCAAGGATTAAATATTTCGTCTTCATAATCGTAGTTATTCATTCAAAAATTTAAGACTCATCACATCGTTCCAGTCCAACTCTTCCTGACGTTTCTGGACTTCACGATGCATTTTATCCAGATCAATCTCCCACTTCTCAGCGAGCCATGTGCGCACCATATCCAATTTCTGGTTGATATATCCGGCGCCGGTTTCGCCAGCATTATCCAACATATACTTCCAATCTGCATCAGACTTGACAATATAGTTGGCGATGGTCTCCACGAAGTCCTCACGCGTTTGGCTGCTGGCGTAGGGTGATACAAAGCCCAACTCCCAAGCTTCATAATTGGAACGATCTTGCCAACGGTTCGGGTCATAATCCTCCGGAGTAATCAAGCCGAACTCCTTGGGGTATGCCTTCTTTTGGTGGAGGATATGCGAGAACTCATGGTGCATCGTTTTGAAGATATACTCGTTGAGTTGCTCCATATTATCGGTCTCCATTTTATTGATTTTGAGCAGGGTAATCTTGTTACCGCCTTCGGCATAACCAAGTTTCTCCGTACCTTGCGAAGCATTAATCATCGCCGAGCCGATCAACTGGATGATTTTGGGACCGTACTCCAAAAGGAACGTCGGACCAACAACGGAGTCATATACATCGTACCATAGGTAGAGAGCCAAGTGGGCGATTGTATCTGCTTTACCTATACTAACGGGTACCACGTTGTAGTTGGGGTCGGTAGCATTGTCGTCCAACTTGTACAGCATCTCCACGTTATACTTGTCGGTATAATACTTCTTGAGCCAAAGATCGAACTCACGTGTATATGCATCCAAGTCTTCCACCGGGTCGATGAAGATGGAAGGCGTGAACTTGTCTTCTTTACACGAAGCAAATCCTATTGCAATAAAGCAAATCAGGAAAAAATATTGTAACTTTTTCATAATCAATCCTCCTCAACAATACGTTTAGTTAATTGTGTACCGAAATCAATTCTCGGGAGAGTCATATCCGGCTCACCTGCAGGTGCATAAGGAACAGCCGTAGCATCCGAGGGGCTGACATGGTCACCCAAGTTGACACGCGGGTTAGGTGTCATACCGGCAACCATTACATCTATCGGAAGCTGGATTGCACGACGGTCATCGTTCCAGACGAGGGTACGCAACGGTTCTGTGCCGCGCTGGTGGGTAATCTCAATACCATAACGCTTGAGGTCGAACCAACGCAAGCCGTCGTGGAGCGTTTCCATACGGCGGAAGTGCAGTGCACAGCAAACGAACGGCTTCTGTGCATCGGTAACAACAAACTCGGGGCTCATATCCGAGGCGTGCAGATCGGGAACAAAGTGCTTATCAGCACCGGCGTTATAGAACTTACGAATCTTAGCAGCTGTAAGGTTGACGTTGCCGTCAGGCAGCGTATCCATACGCCCTGCACCGTTATATCCCTGCGCCCACAAGCGAAGGTCATTGGTCGCACCGGCAAAGTCATTCTTGAACACCTTAGCCTCGGCGCGGCAGAGAAGCGTCTCGTTGGTAGTGAACGCACGTGTCACACCGTGGATATAGCCGTAGCCCTGAACTTTGTCGGCATATTCGAACAAGGAGAGGAACTTGGCGCAGAAAGTACCATACTTCTGGTCAATCTGCCAGTGGTGGTAACCCGGGAACTGACTGCCCCAGCAGGGACCCGAACCCAGTGACGAATAATCTGCAGCCTCACCGTTATGATAGTAGCGACCATAAGTCGGATAGATGGTATAAGGCACTTGCGACATCGTCGTATAGAGCAACAGGTTGAACTGAGCCGTCGGGCTAATCCATAGCAGTTGCTCCTGATACGGGTCGTTGAGGGCATAGCCTTCCTTGGCATCATAGAGCAGCGAGAGCGTAGTTGCATCATCGGTAGAGAGAACCTGATTGGCGTGCTCGATTACCTTGTCCCACTGACGGGTGTAAAGATAGAACCGTGCCGCAAACGCGTGCGCTGCCTTGGTATTGAAGTGATACTTCGGCACAGAATAATAGTTGTCGTCAACCAACGGCAGACCTTCCTCCAAGTCCTTCTGAATACACTTGTATGTATCCGCGAGCGTGCCACGCTCATAGAGCGGAGCAACGGTTCGTTCGGGTTCTGTCATATAGGTTATACCAAGGTCTTGCCGGCTCAGATTCTCATCTTTCCAAGCCTGACAGAAAACGTTAGCAAGGATGAAATGGTGGTACGCACGGCTGATAAGGGCTTCGCCACGCTCGGCACGCATATCAATACCTTTGGCCTCCAATTCGTCGATAGCAACAAGAGCGTGGTTACATGTGGCAATAGCGGAATAGCAACCGTCCCAAATGTACTTGGGCGAGTCTTGACTGCCATCGGACTTGATTACCTCCCAAGCAAAGATCTCGTCGTACATCTTATCCAAGGGTTGCAAAGAGTTGCAGTGACCCGTTTTGTCAGGAGCATTGTTGTCAATAACCTGATCGGACGAGAACTCGCATATAGCACCGAAGTTCGCTTTGGTGTAAGCACTTACGAGCAACAATTGCACTTTCTCTTTCGTATCAATCGTGGCACGCATATCCGGGTTCTTGTCAAGAAAACCGCAACCGGATATCAGAACCGCAACAACGGTCAGTGCTGTGAGTAATTTAATATTGTTCTTTTTCATATCGCTTCGTATTTACAGATTAGAATCCTAACTTAATCGTCATAGTGAACTGGCGCGGGTTCGGCGAGCTTACACCGCCCGTGTTGTAGAATTCCGGATCACGTCCATTGAGTTTCTTGTCAGCGTAAGCAAGCCAGAGGTTGGTAGCAGTAACCTTGACGCTGAAGTTCGATACGGCTTTCTGGCCTTC
>CADBAZ010000026.1 GCA_902792835.1 uncultured Bacteroidales bacterium | reverse complement strand
GCGTCAGGCTGAGCAGTTTGCTCAGCTTGATGCTCTTTACCGCGAATGGAACGCAAAGATCAATGTCATATCCCGAAAGGATATTGACAACCTGTACGAGCACCATGTACTCCACTCGCTGGCAATAGCTAAGTTCGTGCGGTTCAGTGCAGGCACAACTGTCATGGATATTGGTACGGGCGGAGGATTTCCCGGCATACCGCTGGCTATACTCTACCCCGAGTGCCGGTTTGTGCTCGTGGACTCCATCGGCAAGAAGATCAAGGTCGCCACAGCAGTAGCCGAAGCACTCGGGCTGACGAACGTGGAGTGCATCCAAGAGCGCGCCGAAGACGAGAAAAGGCAGTTTGACTTCGTAGTCAGCCGTGCCGTAATGCCACTGCCCGAACTGGTGAAGTTGATTAAAAAGAATATCCGCCACGACAACCAGCATAACGCACTGCCTAACGGGCTGATTGTGCTCAAAGGCGGCGGGTTGGACGCAGAAACTGCACCCTACAAACGCATAGTGGAGTCAACGCCGGTAAGCACATTCTTTCCGCAAGAATGGTTTCAAGGTAAACATGTAATCTATTTGCCCTTATGATTATCAAGAGTTTTGTGTGCAATCCGTATATGCAGAACACCTACGTGGTGCATGAGCCGGAGCAAAAGGAGTGTCTGATTATTGATGCCGGGATGTACGAGCCGGACGAGGAGCAGGCTGTGAGTAAGTTTATCCGCGAGCAGCAACTGCGCGTGGCAGCTATTCTGATTACTCATGCTCATCCGGATCATGTTTGCGGCGAGCAGTGGCTGAAACAGACCTACACGGATGCACAGATTGTGGACTGCACCTATCTAAAGAGTGCATGCAACGAACACGAACCTAAGCTGCATTATGCGGGTTTGGATATACGTTGTCTGTTTACGCCCGGACATAAGGAGGATTGCGTCTGCTACTACCTGCCGGATAAGGGTATATTGTTCTCAGGTGACACATTGTTCCGGCAATCGGTTGGTCGAACCGACCTGCCGGGAGGAGACTATGATACACTAATCGAGTCACTGCATTACCTGATGCAGTTGCCCGAAGAGACTAAAGTTTATCCCGGACACAGCGATCCCACAACCATCGGTTATGAGCGGAAGTACAACCCGTTCCTTTAGTCTATCTACGCACCCGCAAATAAAGCACAAACGCAATAATCGCAAAGACAATATTCGGCAGCCAGACGCTCATAAACGGCGACATGACACCGGTGACAGAGAAGGTGGTACTAACCGTTGAGAAGAGGATATACAGGGCTGTCAGGGTTACACCTATACCGAGGTTCTTACCCATACCTCCCCGCACTTTCTTGCTGGAAAGAGTGACACCGAGCAGCGTCATGATAAACGCACCAAGAGGACCTGCAAAACGCGTGTACCACTCCGTTTCGAAAGCCTTGACGTTACCCGCACCGCGTTCGCGTTGCTTCTGGATGTACTGATAGAGCTCGGTATTGTTCATCTGTTGCGCCTGCTCGGCTGTAATAAACAGTTCCTCGGGCAGAATAGGAATGATCGTATCCAATGAACTGCCTTGCACAAGCGTCTCGTGCATGCCGTCAAAGCGGCGATCGATGTAATTTTCTAATCGCCACTTGTACTCCTCAAGGTACTTGATGCGGTCGGCTGTTATTCGCTGGGTGAGCGACTTTCCCTCAAAATGCTCCAGCGATGCACGGTAACCTATCTGCGTACGCAACTGGAAACTCTCGATATACAGCACTGTACCTTCACCTACCACCATCTGCACGTTACGCGCACTTTCGCGTGTGAATTTCTCAACATACTTGTCGGTGAACGTCAGCATCTTTTTCGACGACTGCGGTATAACCCAGCCACCCAAGCCAAACGAAAAGACAAACAGAAACGTTGCCGTGATCAGATACGGGCGTAGAAAACGCTCATAACTCACGCCGGCAGCCAAGATAGCTATCACCTCGCTGTTGCCCGCCATCTTCGAGGTGAAAAAGATCACCGAGATGAAGATGAACAGTTGGCTGAACATGTCAAGGTAGTAGGGGATGAAGTTCAGGTAGTAGTCGAAGACGATTTCGTGCACCGGCACTTGGTTCTCGTAGAAGTCATCGAGTTTCTCCGTAAGGTCAAATACAACGGCAATGCTCAAGATAAGCACAATCGACAGAAAGAATGTGCCGAGGAACTTCTTGATGATATAGAAATCAATCTTATTCAAGACTTGAAAAGTCAAAAGTCGAAAGCTATGTTACAGTCTTTGTTTTAAGCGGGGCATGAGGTCGGTTTTCCACTGATGGAAGTCACCGGCGAGTATATGCCTGCGAGCTTCACCTACCAGATGGAGATAGAACGCCACATTGTGGATGCTCAAGATTTGCAAACCGAGCATCTCTTGCGCGTGTATAAGATGACGCACATACGCACGCGTGTAAGCATGATCGACAAGCGAGGTGCCCGAGGGATCGAGTTCGGTAAAGTCGTCTTCCCACTTCTTGTTGCGCAGGTTCATGATACCGTTCATAGTGAAGATCATGCCGTTACGTCCGTTGCGGGTAGGCATAACGCAATCGAACATATCTACGCCGCGTTCGATGGCTTCAAGGATATTCCACGGCGTGCCGACACCCATCAGGTAACGGGGTTTGTTTTGCGGCAGAATATCGTTGACCACCTCAATCATCTCGTACATCGTCTGCTCCGGTTCGCCTACCGCCAAACCGCCTATTGCATAGCCGTCGCGGTCAAAGTCGCGCAGACGTTTAGCCGCTTCCCGGCGCAGGTCAGCGTACGTACAGCCCTGCACAATAGGGAACAAATGTTGCTTGTAGCCGTACAAGTCTTCCGTGCTATCAAACTGTGCTATACAACGATCCAGCCAACGATGCGTACGCTCCATCGACTGCGTGGCGTAGGTGCGGTCGGCTGTCCCGGGACAACACTCGTCGAACGCCATCATGATGTCCGCACCGATGAGCCGCTGGATATCCATCACACCCTCCGGCGTAAAGAAGAGCTTGCGTCCGTCAATATGGCTGCTGAACTTCACGCCCTCGTCGGTCATCTTACGTAGGTCGGTGAGCGAGAACACCTGGAATCCTCCCGAGTCTGTCAAGATAGGGTGAGTCCAACCTTCAAACTTATGCAAGCCGCCGGCACGATTGAGTATATCCGTACCCGGGCGAAGATACAGATGATAGGTGTTGCCCAAAATGATCTGGGCATGAATATCCTCTTCGAGTTCGTGGCGGTGAATACCTTTCACGGAGCCGTCTGTACCGACGGGCATAAAGATAGGCGTGAGTATATCACCATGATCCGTGTGAATCACACCGGCGCGAGGGCCTACGGCTTGGGGAGAGGATTGCAGTTCAAAGAAATTCATGATTCGAGATGTCGATATATCGAGATGCCGATATCCCGATTAGATTTTGTTATTTGTCGGGAAAACAATCGCGGGCTTGAATGTAGCCTGCTCTTCGGGCGTCATCAGCGCGTACGCCATGATGATAACCGTATCGCCTACATGCACGAGATGAGCCGCTGCACCGTTGATGCATATACATCCGCTACCGCGCCGACCGGCAATGACGTAGGTTTCAAGGCGCGCGCCGTTGGTGTTATCCACCACTTGCACACGCTCGCCGGCATAGATATTCGCGGCATCCATCAGATCCTGATCAATCGTGATGCTACCGATGTACTCAAGGTTAGCCTCGGTAACCTGCACGCGGTGAATTTTCGATTTGAGTATTTGTAATAACATATCGTTTTTTTGTTCGCATATTTTGCGGACGCAAAATTACAAAAAAAATATTATATATGCAAATTTTTCAGAGAAAAAAAGTCCTCAACCCTGATAATTTACACAAAATCACTCACAGTTTTGGCAAATTGGTATGTTTGCACGCTGTTTTAGCACTGCACGCCGGAATGATTCAGCCCTTTCGCCAAGCCATATAGACCGCAATGTGGCATCCGGCGCGAGGATATTGCCGAAGAGGTGCGTCTGACTCTTGTCGTAGCAGCAAGGCAGCACATTGCCATTTACGTCAATCACACACCCGCTCCACAGACGATAGCAGCGGTTGTGCAGACTGTGTTTGGGCACATAGCGTGCCATCCGTTTGTCCCACTTGTAGCGCGAATACTTTTCGTCAGAAGGCATCAGCGGCGAGCCTTGTTCGTAATCATATAGTTGTGCGGTTTTCATCGTCAGCAGGTCTGCCCCCAGCCGCTTGTACTCCCTGCGAAACGTACTCCACTCTGTTTCGTTGGTTTTGAGCCTCAGGCATTGCAGTTCGATGATCACCCTTGCACCTGTCTGAGTCTTTGCCTTCCTCAACAGACGCACGGCTTCTTTCGCCTTATCCACACTGCCACCACGCCTGTACTGCTCGTAAGTCTGCTGCGTCCAACCGTCGAGGCTGACGATGATGCGGCTGAGCCCCGCACGCGCCAATGCCATAGCCGTTGGACTATCCAGCCGTTGGGCGTTGGTCGAAACAATCGTATAGAGTCCCGCATCACGGGCTATCTGCACCATTTCCGGCAAGCGTTCGTTCAACAGCGGTTCGCCCTGCCAGAACAGCTGCAACGTGTGGGCATAGGGCGCAACCTGCTCCACAATCCGTCGGAAATCCCCGAGTTGCATCACGCCTCGCTTAGCATCACTCTGACGCATTCCTACCGGGCATTCGGGGCATGAGAGTTGGCAGAAGTTAGCCGGTTCGACCGACACGAACACCGGCATGTGATGCACACAATGCAAACCTACGCTGCTGAGAGCATAACTGCCCCAACAGCGTAGTTGGTTCGTGAGCCGTGTTGCGAGGTGTTTCACTAATGAATAGCAATCTTGTTGACGCGACGCTCGTGACGCCCTCCCTCAAAGTCCGTTGCAAAGAAGGTCTTGACCATCTCTAGCGCCTTGTCTTTGCTGATGAAGTTAGCCGGCAAGCCGAGCACGTTGGCGTTATTGTGCTGACGAGCGAGTTCCGCCAAAGGCACATCCCAGCACAATGCGGCACGTACGCCTTGATGCTTGTTGGCTGTCATGCAAATACCGTTACCGGTCGAGCAGATCACGATGCCCACAGGCTGCTCGCCTTTCTCCACTGCTTCTGCCAGCGGATGAGCGAAATCCGGGTAATCGCAGCTCTCGGTGGAGTAGCATCCGTAGTCTTTCACTTGCGCGCCTTGGCTCTCCAGCCATGCACGTATGTCTTGCTTGAGGTTATAGCCGGCATGATCGCTTGCCATGGCTATGGTCAATCCTTTAATACTCATATATAATTAAAAATTAAAAATGCAAAATTAAAAATGAGGCTATTAGAGATATTTCTTGAGGTCTTTCTCCAATTGCTCGAAGTCGGTGTAACGGCCTTGAACAGCGCCTTTTCTGTCCAAAAGGAACATAACCGGCACTGAGCCAACGTTATAGGTGATTAGCGGCTCGGTCGTTTCGGTGCGCACGCATGTCCACGGCAGGTTTTTCACCCACTCTTCCCAAATCAGTTTTGAGTTGTCCACACTCACCGAATAGATATCCAAGCCCTTGTTGTGGTACTTGTTATCCAGTTCGCGCAGTGCCAACACGTACGCATTGCCCTGCTCCATCTGCGAGGTCGAGAACTCCAGCACAACCACTTTGCCCACATGCTCGCTCAGGCGACACGTATCACCATGGATGTTCGGCAACGCTATATCCAGCAGCGAACTCTCGCTCTCGTCGATATACTGCCGCAAAGCAAGAGCGTTCAGTGCCCTGCGTTCGGCATTAACGATCTCCATCACCTGCGAGCACAAAGTCTTGGTACGCACATATTCAGGCATCGCCACGTTCATCGAGGTAGCTACTGCCTTGTAGAACTTCAACTGATCGGGATCGTACATATCGAACACCGGAACACCCTGCTTGCTCTGGAACACCGCATAGTACGCAACCAGCGATTGAGGATATTTCAGAATCATCTGTTGTGCAAACGCGCGGTGTTCGTCTATCGGTTTTTCGCGAAGCGAACGGCGCAACTCAGCGACCAACACACTCTGCTCCGAGCCTACAAACGCCTCGGTGAGTGGCAGGCTGTCACATGTTGTGCGGAGTTCAATCGTTTCCGTCGAATCCACTACCAGCACAGCATACTTCCGTCCTACTCGCAGACGGTAGAAATCCGGATATTCCGGCGCTTTGCCGTGCAACACATATTCACCATCCGCACTGAGCAAACAGGAGTCCTCTACCTCCGTTGCCACTAATCCCGTGTGCTCCAAGTACAACATTTCGCCTTCGGCGTCCGTCACATTGCCGCGCACCTCAAACCGCGGAGCACGTTCACAGCCTGCCAGCATCAACGCCAATAGGCTGAATACTATATATATACGTTTCATAATCACTTAAAATACAGCCGCCAGATTACCGAACATCAGCTGACAGGCGATAGCCAACACAATGATACCAAAGAACTTGCGGATAATATACAGCGAGTTCTTGCCCAGATATTTCATCAGCCAGTGCGTGCCGATTAGCACTAAGAACAAGATTACGATGCAGACCAGCACAGCAACAATCAGGTTGGCGACACTATATTCCGCCGTCATGGCTATCAGCGCGGTGAATGCACCAGGACCTGCATACATCGGAAATGCCAAGGGGACAATATTGCCGTTGCCGTCAACATCCGCCTTGAAGATTGTGATATCCAGAATCATCTCCAGCGCCATCAGGAAGATAATAAATCCGCCTGCTATAGCGAAATACTCCACTTTGATACCAAACACGCTCATCAACGAATCGCCAAGCAACAGGAACGCAATCAATATGATTGCCGAGGCGAGACACACAATCCACGCGTTGATTTTTGCACCCTGTTTCTCCATACTGATCGTCAATGGCATATTGCCCAACGGGTCGATGATGGCAATCAGGAAGAATGTAGCCGCCACAATTTGCTTCAGATCAAACGTGCCGAAAAAGGACGATAATTGTTCTATCATTGTATTTGTTGTTTTATAGTTCGCATTTTGACACACAAAGATACAACTTTTTTTGCACATTTGCAAGTTAAAAGCACAAAATCTGCTTTTTTTCTGCAAAAATTTGCAAATGTCTATATTTTTTTGTATCTTTGCATGCAAATTGCAAAGAATGCGGTAAAAACCGCGAAAGTAGGACATTAATACTAACTAACTCATAACAATTGTATGATTAACTCACAAGACATCAAGAACGGCGTTTGCATCCGTATGGACGGCCGTTTGTATTTCGTAATCGAATTTCTGCATGTGAAACCCGGTAAGGGCAACACGATTATGCGCGTTAAGTTCAAAGACGTTGTGGACGGTCGAGTTCTCGAGCGCCGTTTCAATATCGGCGAGAAGCTGGAAGACGTTCGCGTTGAGCGTCGTCCGTATCAGTTCCTCTACAAGGAGGGTGAAGATTACATCTTCATGAACAACGAGACCTACGAGCAAGTGCCCATCGCTCACGACCTGATCACCGGTGTGGACTATCTGAAAGAAGGCTTTGTGGTTGACGTCGTTTCTGACGCTTCGACTGACACGATCCTCTTCGCCGAGCTCCCTGCCAAGGTTGAACTGGCGGTCGCATACACCGAGCCGGGTCTGCGTGGCGATACCGCTACCAACACCCTCAAGCCCGCTAAGTTGGAGACAGGCGCTGAGATCCGCGTTCCTCTGTTCATCAACGAGGGCGAGATCATCCGTGTGGATACCCGCGACGGTAGCTACTGCGAGCGCGTTAAGTAAATCACAAAAGAATGCCGCCAAGCTTGGCGGCATCTTTTTTTATGGTCGGCGGTCTTACTTGCCGATGCAGAACCGCTCGAAGATGGTGTTGAGCACCTCTTGTGACGACACCTGCCCCGTTATCTCACCGAGGGCATCCAGCGCGTCATGCAAATCCATTGCTATCAACTCGCCGCTCAGCCCGTCCTCCAAACCTTCCCGTACACTCACCAACGCCTTTGCCGCACGGCTGAGTGCCTCGTAATGCCGGATATTGCTTACCAGCACACTGTCGCTATGTTGAGTCAATCGCCCGACTTCCTCTTCCAACCGCGTCAGCAAAGGCTGTATATCCCTATTCTTGGCACTGATACTGATTTCTGACTTCTGACTTCTGATATCCTTCTTATTGTACACCCGCAGCAGCACTTGCCGTTCGCCCAACTCCTCTTCATCTACCACAGGCTGCGGGTCGGTGCTGTCCAGCAGTTCTATCACGATATGCGCTTTTCGTAATGCTTGCAGGCTGCGCTCTATGCCCATCTGCTCTATTCGGTCACTGGTCTGTTGGATACCTGCTGTATCCGTCAAGCGCACCAGCACTCCGTTGAGCATCATCGTATCTTCCACCGTATCGCGTGTCGTACCGCGTATATCGCTCACTATCGCCCGCTCGTCGCCTAACAAGGCATTCAGCAGAGTGGATTTGCCGGCATTAGGCGCACCTACAATCGCCACTTGCACGCCTTGCTTGATAGCATTGCCTGCCTCAAACGAATCGGCAAGCGACTTGATCATCGCCTCTGCCTTTTGCAATATATCCATCAGTTGCGTTCGGTCGGCAAACTCCAATTCCTCGTGGTCGGCAAAATCAAGCTCCAGCTCCAGCAGCGACGTAAACGTCAGCAGTTGTTCGCGCAGTTCGCCAATCTTGCCGGATATACCTCCACGTAGTTGGTTGAGCGCAATGTCTTTCTCTGCAGCGGATTCGGCGGCAATCAGGTCAGCCACGCTCTCCGCTTGCGCCAGATCCATCCGCCCGTTCATAAACGCCCGCTTGGTGAACTCGCCCCGGTCTGCCAGGCACGCACCGGCATCCGTCAGCCAGCGCAGCAACTCTTGCTGAATAAACCGGCTGCCATGGCAGGCTATCTCCACCGTGTCCTCGCCCGTAAACGAGTGCGGCGCACGGAACACGGTACAAATAACCTCATCCAAGGTTGTACCGGCTCGCTCAATCGTGCCATAGTGCGCACTGTGACTTGCCACCTCGCTCAAACGGTGACGACCGCTGAACAGCCTATCAACCACAGCTATCGCCTCGCTGCCACTCACGCGGATCACCGCTATTCCCGCCGAACCGAAAGCCGTAGAAATAGCACAAATAGTATCTTTTAGTTCCATTAGCGTACTCATTTGTTAGAATTTTCGCACAAAGATACGAAAATATTTGCAAAAAAGCAAATTTATTTGTATCTTTGCATCAAAATTATGAAAACAACCCTTCTTGTAGTAGGCAAAACAGTCGGCAATGAGTTGCCGCAGATGATCGAGACGTACGTTCAGCGCCTCAAGCACTACATACCCTTTGACATACAGGTTATTCCAGACCTTAAGAACACCAAGAGCCTGAGCGAAGCGCAGCAGAAGCAACAGGAAGGCGATGCCATCCTTCGCGCCGTAGAGGGCAGTTTTGTCGTTTTGTTGGACGAACACGGCAAGGAGTACCGCAGTCTGACTTTTGCCACCCAATTGCAGTCGTGGCTCAACACATCTACCCGAGGATTAACGTTCGTCATCGGCGGGCCTTACGGATTCAGTGAGGCGGTGTATCAGCGCGCAGATGCCAAGATCTCCCTCAGCCAGATGACTTTCAGTCATCAGATGATCCGGCTGCTGTTCGTCGAACAACTCTACCGCGCCATGACAATTTTGCGCGGCGAACCCTACCACCACGAATAAGACCATTTTTTAGCAAAAGAGGTGTACTACACCTACTATATGTCACCTCAAAATAACAAAAAGTGCGAAAAATATGCTATAAAACATGTTTTTCGCACAAATATTTGCATTTTTGCTCTAAAAGCAGTATCTTTGCATCGTGTTTTTCATGGTATTAGATTTAAGGTTAATGAAGGTTGGGTTGTCGGGAGACAATCCACTTTTTTTTGTCTTACCCTTACCCCCTCCTCATTAACCTCTCATCACTAACCATTAAACATAAAATTTTTCCCCAATAACCTTCCCCAATAAACATTAACCATTTATTACATCTGCGGTAGAATCGTACGCAGTTGTCTTTCTACAGAAGTGGCAATCAGATCGTGCCCTTGCTGTGACGGATGGATACCGTCCATGCACAGATACGGGTGGTAATCACTGCTGTTCAAGAACGGCGATGTGATATCCAGTACCGGCACGCGTTCCTGATAACCGATCTTATATACAGCCAGACTGTACATGTCGTGGTAGCTGCGGATGCGCTCCTCACGACCGCCAAGCCATGATAGTACGTTGCGCTGATCCTGATCGCCCATGTTACGCGTCACGAAGTTATAGAACCGCTCATAGTCGATCATCGGCAACGACAGCAGAATCGGCTTGCTGCCTAATTCCTTAATACGCGCGATAAGCTCGCGATACATCTGGCGGAAGGTAGGCAGTTCGGTCATCGGGTAATGATTATCCTTAGGCGCTGCAGCAATATCTGTCCAGCAGAAGTCCGAATCATTGCCTCCAAACTCCACCAGCGTCACATCGCTGTTGGCTATAGCCTCAGCATGCTGCTCGGCAATCTGCGCGCCACGGGTGATCGTGCAACCCATTCGACCGTAATTATCCACTTCCACTTGCATATCTTCTGCACAACGGTCAACAAAACCTGTAGGCAGAATCTTGTAATTCTCTCCGTCAAAAATCACTCCTTTGGTGATGGAGTCGCCTAATGCGACAATTCGTTTGATTGTATTCATAATTGTTGATTTGGTTTGTTATTTCGACATAATGTTTCATCAAAAAACGATGCAAAATTACTACATTTTTTTGAGGTTTGCAACAAAGTGGGATTATACGGCATGATTTTTGATGAAATTAGGGTGTTTGATGACTAAATCGGAAATATAGGGACGAAATACGTCAAAACCGGATTTCGTCACACCACAAAAATTGACCAAAATTGCATAGTTTTACCTGCCAATGAAGCGTATTCCACATAATCTGCTACGTCTGCCTTCGATGTTGGCACATGTTTTGGGTATTCCGTTATTCCTGTTGTTCTTTGTGCTCATTTATCTGCCCGAGTGGATGATCAACCTGCTGAACATGGATGCCGACCGCTGGATATTCAACCTGCTGATGGTTACATGTATTGTATTAGGTGTGTTGTGCGCGTCGCGTATACCTATCACGTGCGTGCGATCGAAACTGCGCGAGTTCTCATGGCTTAGATACACCCTGCTGTGTGTCGGCGAGGTAATACTGATGTCAGTGTTTGTCGCACTGTATCTTACCGTTTCGCGCAATGCACTGCTCGGCGGAGTGGTAACCAGTTACTTCACCACGCTGGGATGGTCGGCGGCGATGGTGGGTAGTATCGTGATCTTCCCGTACCTGCTGCTGAACTTCGTGTTCGCTATTCTGGAGCGACATGAGCAGCAACTGTCAGAGGACGAACTGATTCGCCTGCATGACAACGCGCAACAGCTCAAACTGGTGGTTGCCTCTTCGGCTGTTGTGTACATTGAAGCGGACGCAAACTACCTGATCATCAAATACACCGAGGGTGAACGCCTCAAGGAGTACCAACTGCGCAACTCGATGAAGAGCCTCGAGCCCCAACTGCACAAACACGGTATCATCCGCTGCCAGCGTTCGTTCTTTGTCAACCCCAAACACGTTACGGCGCTACGCAAGGACAAAGAGGGACTGATCATCGCCGAACTGGATATCAAGAACGCACGCACCATTCCCGTTTCGCCGAACTATTACGATAACCTGAGCAGATTGCTGTAATATGAGTGAAATTAACACATCCGCCTACCCGCTTCTGCCAGCCTTGGCAGTGGATGCGGCGTGCTCCGGCAATCCGGGCGTTATGGAGTTTCGCGGCGTGATAGCCGATACAGGCACGGAGGTCTTCCATCGCGGGCCATTTCCGCAGGGAACGAACAATATCGGCGAATTTCTTGCCTTGGTGCTCGGGTTGGCATACCTCAAGCAACACAACCTACCGTGGAATATCTACACCGACTCGGTGACTGCCCTCGCGTGGCTGCGTCAGCGTAAGTGCAAAACCAAACTCCCACGTACGCCGCAAAACGAAGCACTGTTTCAGATGGTTGCCAAAGCCGAAGCATGGCTGCGTGCAAACACCTACACCACGCGCATCTACAAGTGGGATACCGACAAGTGGGGAGAGATCCCTGCCGACTTCGGACGAAAATAACAAACAATACACAATATGCATTCCAACCTTTACGTAATCATCGGTGCTGCCATTTTGCCCGCCATAGCGTGGGTAGCGTTTATCTGGCTCAAAGACAAGTATCAACGTGAACCGCTCAAATACATCCTCCGCGGTGTAGCGTACGGCATTATATCCGCCGGCCTGGCGATAGCGCTGGAGTCGCTTATCAGCGGTCTGGGACTGACACCCGAACCGCAGGGGTATATAGGTGCCCTGTGGAAAGCGTTTATCGGTGCAGCACTGCCCGAGGAGCTTGTCAAACTGCTGATGCTATGGCTGCTACTGCGTAACAACCCGTATTTCGACGAACGGTTTGACGGGATCGTATATGCCTGCTGCGTAGGTATGGGTTTTGCCGGCACGGAGAATATCATCTACCTGCTCGGCAATATCGACACGTGGGAAACAGTAGCTATACAGCGCGCTATCTTCTCTATCCCCGGTCACTTTATGTTCGCCGTGGCAATGGGTTACTTCTACTCCATGTTGTACTTTGGCGACATGTCGTTGCAAAAACGTTCGCGCATTATCTGGGTACCCGTAGCCCTGCACACGATCTACGACGGGTTGCTGTTCATGGCGAGTCTCGGTACTATTCTGACGGGATTGCTCGTGCTGGCATTCTACGTATTCTGCTACGTCATGCTCCGTGGTGGTCAGCGTCGCATAGCCGAACACCTCAAGCGTGACAAAGAAGATCCTAATCAAGTAGCCTATTATGCCGACAACAAATAAATATACATTCCGCGTAGCGGAGCAGGTGTTCAGCATCAGCGGCGATGAGCGGTATCTGATGGCGGCAGCGAACCTCGCGCCGTTTCGCGTACCAAATGATGCGTACCCCGATGCCGACCGACGCTTTGCTATCACCGTGCAATCTGCGGAGTCTTTCGGGGATGTAGTAGGGTTTACTCACTTCTTTACGGACAACAACGAGGCGGATATGCCGCGTATAGAGGTTTATCGGTCTGAACAAGGTTGGCTGTTTCGCGTAGCGCAGGTTGCGGATGCACCTACATGCTGCGAGATCACGATGAGCAAGGATTTTCGTCAGGCCACGCTCACCGTTTTGTCCGGCTTGAATTTCCCTGCCTTGCGCTTCGCTATCGACAATGCGGCGATGTTGCTCTTTGCGTTCGCCACGGCTCACCACGGCATTCTTGAGATGCATGCATCGGTCGTTGTGCACGAAGGCAAAGCGCGCCTGTTCCTCGGTCATTCGGGCACCGGCAAATCCACCCACGCACGCCAATGGCTTGCGCAGTATCACACCGCCTATCTGCTCAATGATGACAACCCTATTCTCCGTGTGGATGAGCAAGGTATAGTGTGGGTGTACGGCTCGCCGTGGTCGGGCAAGACGCCCTGCTACCGCAACGAACGGGTGCCCGTAGCAGCTATCGTCCAACTCGAACAAGCACCGGCAAACGAGATCCAGCCTCTTGCTCCGGCACAGGCGTACGCTTATATGCTCTCATCCTGTTCCGGCATGAAAGTGCTGCACGAAGCCATGGACGGTTTGCACGAAACGATCAGCAAAATCGTGCTCGGCGTAAAGATGTTCAAACTCCGCTGCCTGCCCGACAAAGCCGCAGCCGAACTTTGTTACAATGCAACTACCTAACGAGATATTTATCCCCGAGATCGCGCGCCTCGTAGCCGAAGGCAAGCAAGTTGTGTTTACGCCCACCGGCGTAAGCATGCGCCCGTTCATCGAAGGCGGCGTGGATAATGTCACACTCGTTCAGCCCAACGCATTGCAGGTGGGCGATATAGTGCTTGCAGAGATTCAGCCGCAGCATTATGTTCTGCACCGCATCTATGCTCTGCAAGGCGACAATCTGACCCTCATGGGCGACGGCAATCTCTTCGGTACGGAGCATTGCACGCGCCGTGAGATTCTCGCCAAGGTCATCGCCATCCATTCACCCAAAGGTCGCAACAAACCCATCACCCGTGCATGGCTCTGGCGACACATGCTACGCACCCGCCGACTCTGGCTGAAGATCTATCGCCACGTCTGCATCTAATAATTTTTCATTTTGCATTTTTAATTTTTAATTTATATGAAGGTTATTCCCGGATTCGCATTACGTCCCTTAGGCAATGAGTATCTGCTGATTGCCGAAAGCGTGGAGCTTGTGAACTTCAACGCAATGATCACGCTCAACGAGAGTGCCGCTTACCTGTGGCGCAACGTGGCTGACAAAGAGTCGTTCGACGAGCATACCCTTGCCGATCTGCTACTTGCCGAATACGAAGTTTCGCCCGAACAGGCACTCGCCGACGCCCGTAAGACTATTCAGTCTTGGAAAGAGGCAAAACTGCTTACTGATCTCTGATATCTGATTTCTGACTTCTGATATCTGATGTCTGCCACCTTGGCACATATTACTCCCATCCGCGGTGTGAACGACGAGGGCAAGGGCAAGAAACACGCCCTGCATCGACTTATTCATGCCACTGAGGCGGATGTCCTTTGGCTGCACGACGATGATATAATCCGTCCCACAGCCACCGATGCCGAGGCAATAGCCACGTTGGGTGACGCTGGTCTGCTGATCCTGCCCTTGCGAATGCAAACGACGCAGAGCACGCTCATCCAGCGCCTACAGGTCATCGAATATACGGCTTTGCAAGCACTCACCATCCGCACAGCTAAACGCGGCAGAGCGATCCTATGCAGCGGAGCGAACCTGATTGTCCGCCGTGATGTGTGGCTTGAGGCCGAACCGCACCTGCATCCCGAGATTCCGAGTGGTGACGATATGTTCCTGTTGGAGTATTGCAAGCGCACAGGGCGAAAGATTGCCGTCAGCGAGGCAGAGAACATGACGGCTACCGTCACCGCCCAGCCTACCCTGCGTGCCTTACTTCGGCAGCGGATGCGTTGGGCGGGCAAAGCTCCGCACTACACCGATGCTGACATCCGTCGCGCCGGAGCGTTGGTCACCGTAGCACTTGTCTTGCAACTGCTCAACCCGTTGTTTGTGCTGATCTGGTTGCCACTGGAGTACAACCTTATCCGCGACAAAGGATTTGCATCGCTTGATATAGTGCTGCTCGCCCTCATCTATCCCTATTACGCCCTCATCGCCCTCATCGGCGGACTACTGCACCAGCAACGCTGGTAACCGCTTTTGACTTTCGACTTTTGACTTTCGACTAACAATGACCGCCCTCGAAGCACTACAGACATATTTCGGTTACGACAGTTTCCGCCCCATGCAGGCGGAGATCATCGAATCCGTGCTCGCTGGCAACGACACACTCGCGTTGCTGCCAACCGGCGGCGGCAAGTCGCTGTGCTTCCAAGTGCCGACACTCGTCATGGCGGCGGGCGACAGCGAGGGTGAAGGTCTGTGTCTGGTCATCACGCCGCTTATCGCCCTGATGAAAGACCAGGTAGCCAACCTGCGCGAACGGGGCATCCTCGCCACAGCCATCTATACCGGCATGAGCCGCGAGGAGCAACGCACTGCACTCGACAACTGCCTATATGGTCCGTACCGTTTCCTCTACGTTTCCCCCGAACGCCTGGAGAGCGAGGAGTTCTTGAAGCGCGTCACACAACTGCCTATCTGCCTGATTGCCGTCGATGAGGCGCATTGCATCTCGCAGTGGGGTTACGATTTCCGTCCCTCGTATCTGCGTATCGCCGAGATCCGCAACGTGCTCGACGTGCCCGTTCTGGCACTCACTGCAACCGCTACACCCGAGGTGGTCGAAGACATTCAGCACCAACTCGGTTTCCGGCAGCCCAACGTCTTCCGCACGAGTTTTGCCCGAGAGAACCTCCATTACGTTGTCCGCCGCACCGACGACAAGCAGGGGCAACTGCTGCACATCCTACAGCGCGTACCCGGCTCGGCTATAGTCTATGTCCGCAATCGCAAACGCACCCGCGAACTCGCCGAATTTATAAACTCTCAACTTTCAACTTTCAACTTAGCAGATTATTACCATGCGGGGTTGCCTGCCAGCGAGCGCAATGCCAAACAGCAGGCGTGGAAGAACTCTCAGACGCGCATCATTGTCTGCACCAACGCATTCGGCATGGGTATCGACAAACCCGATGTGCGGCTCGTTATCCACTATGATCTGCCGGACTCCATCGAGGCGTACTTCCAGGAAGCCGGACGAGCCGGACGTGACGGGCAACAGGCGTGGTGCGTGCTCCTGTACAGCGAACGTGACAAAGCCATCGTCAAACAACGCATCCCGAACAACTACCCGCCCGCAGAGGAGGTAGAGCGCGTCTATCAACTGCTGTGCGACTACCTGACTATCGGTCTGGGTTCGGGCAGAGATGCCACATTCGCATTGGATGTCGAGCAGTTCTGCACCGATATGCACCTACCTTTCCTGACCACCTACTCTGCCCTGCAACTGCTGACGAATGCGGGATATATCATCTACAACGACGAACAGGATCTCCAGCCGCGCGTACGCATCACCTTGGATAAGGAAGACCTCTACCACCTGGACGAATCCCCCTTCCAGGAGCGTCTGCTCAGCGCTCTGATGCGCCGTTATACGGGCATCTTCACTGAAGCGCAGTTCATCCATCTGCCGCGCCTCGCCGAAGACCTCGGTAGCACGGAGTTCGCCGTCAACAGCTCGCTCATCGCCCTCGCCAAACAGCACATCATCCGCTATATCCCTGCCCAGCGCGTAAGCATAGTGCATTTCCCCGTACCGCGCCAAGCCGAGGTGAACCTCTCCGCCCGCGTCTATGCCGACCGCCGCAAAGTCTTCGCCGACAAACTTCAAGCCATGCTCGAGTACGCCGAGAACGATCATTACTGCCGTTCTCAACTCATGCTCGGCTACTTCGGCGAACCCGAAGCTCCACTCTGTGGCGCTTGCGACATCTGCATCGCTAACAGAAAAGCGGAGGTCAGCAATCAGCAGCCCAAAGTGCAATACTGTTACAACCCAGTATAAGGCGTGTTGCTGTAAAAACACACACATTTCCGACAAAAATTCCGGCAATTATTTGCAAATGTCAGATATTTTTTGTAACTTTGCGGTCGAAAATGAGAAAATGCCTAAATGAGTAAATGATTTTATGCCAAGTCCTGAAGTACAAGCCATGATCCCAAAGATACAAGCGTATCTTGCCACGCAGCCTGTCGAACGAGCCTACTTGTTCGGCTCCTGTGCCCGTGGAGATGAGCGCCCGGATAGCGATGTGGATCTGTTGGTAACTTACACAGATAGTGATAGTTTGTCGCTTATGGACATCAGCCGCATGATGGTTCAACTTGGCAAACAGATTCACACTCGCGTTGATATGGTAGAGGATGCATATCTTAAACCTTTTGCACGCAAGAGTGTTAATCGTGATAAAATAATGATCTATGAGAGAGCGCATTAGAGACAAAGAACGGTTAGAGCATATTCTTGCAGCCATTGACATTTTGTTGGATGGCAGCAAGCGGTATACCGTTGAGCAAGCCGAAAAGGATTCAATAATTTTTTATGGCTTTGTTAAACAAGTAGAGATTATTGGCGAGGCTACATATATGTTAACCAAGGAGTTTCGCGACTCGCATCCCGACGTTGAATGGGATGTAATAGAAGGAATGCGTCATGTACTCGTTCATGGTTACTACGCAATTACGCCCCATAAAGTATGGCGTGTAATAACAAATGATTTGCCAACTCTCCGACCGTTAATAGAGAACTATATTCAAGAGAAATCAGAATAACATCCCCGCTTGCTTACTACGGGGTCTCCGACGCGATTTGTCGTGGTGGGGAGAAGCCAAGACAATTGTGCGCTTTATGCCGCGCACGGCATCCGATAGCACAATTTGTGGAAGGCGAAAGCAAGCAACCGACATACAGGCGCAGCGTGCGCCAAAATAAAGCACTACAGCTACGAACTTGGGTACTTGAAATCTCGACAGTTTCAATTATCTCTCCAAGAACAAGGCTTTGCTCGCGTGTATGCGTGAGTCTTGTCCTGTAGAAATTTGGAGAGATAAGGTAGTCGAGAACCTCAAGCACCCAGATTGCAGCTAACAAGCCTCACGTTTTTGTATGCATATATAATAATTAATGCAGTCATAGCGATGACTAAATGCAGCAGACATAAATGGACTTGTGAACATCTCAATTAGCATGAGCATACTTTATAATAAGGATAACTTTTAAATTATTAAAACAATGAAAAAACATTTATCTCTTTTGTTGCTTGCAATAGTGGCAGGCACAAGTATGATTCTCGCAGAGAACAACAAAATCGTTAAAATCGATGGCCTCTATTACAATCTGGATGAACAGCACCAAACAGCGGAAGTTATCGGAATGAGCGGTTCGAGTATCATCGACGTTCAAGACAATAGCATCGCTGAATGGGATCTGCTTCCGGCTGAGTTTGTTTTTGAGGCTAAATGTCCGGCAAATGCCGCTTTGCCTGGTTTGAAAAGCGTCAAGGTGTATGCTGATATACTATACATCTATCTCCTCGTTGAACCGAATCCGGACGAAATCGTTAATCTGGAGTGGGTTCCGTTCCATGTATTCATCAACACCGACAATAGTGATGCTACCGGTGGTTATAGCGACCTATTTACCGATCCCAATGCTGACATCGTGTTAGAAGGTGCGGTATTTGGCAATGCAGAAGCATCTTCTTTCGCAGAGGCTGCTTTTCCTTGGGCTCCCGGTGTATACAAATGGTGGGGCGAAGTCGGTGGCAGCGGTTGGCAGTGGGCTGATCCGAATGTAGAGCACACTGCTGATGACAAGTGGGGTGCAATCATCGGTGAAGGCAAACTCGAGGATTGTACTAGCCAATTTGTTGACGGAAAGATTGAGATTAAGATCAACCGCACAAAGATTCCTGCTACATGGAACGATTCCGAATTTGGTATCGGCTTCGACATCCAACAGTATTGGAGTGCTGTAGGTGTTCTTCCCCAAGTTTCACCGACCGACGAAAACCCTCGTGGCCTTGCGCACAAACTACAAGTAAAGATTGACAATAATAGATATGATGACGATGAAATTGACAATAACTTAGTTATTCCGGCGACCATTACCTACGAAAACATCACGTATAATGTAACCCGCATTGGAGAAAAAGCTTTCTTCGAGAACGCCGACTTAACCTCTGTTGTTATCCCCGAAGGCGTAACAAGTATTGAACCCTACGCGTTCTACAATTGTTCGAGCATCACCTCCTTGACATTGCCGAATAGTTTGGCATACATTAAGAGTTACGCTTTCTGTGGTTGCTCAAGCATCACGTCTGTCAGTCTACCACATAACATTCAGAGCATCGAATCTGCCGCCTTCGAAATCGATTTTATCGGCAGTGTAGAACAGTGGTGTACTAAATCATGGCGTCCGAGTGATTTGTCACGCTCATATGACCTGTATATACAAGGCAAGAAAATCAAAGATTTGACTTTGTCAACGAATGTCGGCAACTTTGCTTTCCAAGGTTGCAACTGTCTGCGCTCTGTAACAATCGCAGATGAGGTTACAAGCATTGGCGAGGGAGCCTTTGCCCAATGTAACAATTTGAAATCTGTAGTAATCGGCAACGGTATTACAAAACTTGAATACGGTACGTTCCACACTTGCATAGCACTCCGTGATGTTACTCTTTCGAATAGTTTGACAGAAATAGGTGATTTGGCTTTTGCTGATTGTCAGAGTCTCGCATCCATTGTTATCCCTAACAATGTAAGAACAATCGGTGAATCTGCTTTTATCAGTTGCATTTTAGAAGATATCGTCTTTGGCTCAAATCTGAAAATTATTGAAACCGCAGCGTTCATGTACAACGGAACGTACGATCAAACTTCGGGTGATTTTATCAGTTCCATCAAATCTGTCACTTGCTACAGCATGCGCCCGCCCACGGCAAGAGAGAACACGTTCTACGGAATGCCATATACGACACCTGTATATGT
>CADBAZ010000025.1 GCA_902792835.1 uncultured Bacteroidales bacterium | reverse complement strand
TCCGAAAGGACGACTGACAACCGAGGGGTTTAGATAGGTTTTTGTTAAAGAATCCACCAACAAAAGGAAGAAATTATGAGAAAAGTAATAATCAGTGTAATGGCAGTGGCGGCGGGAGCCGCCCTGCTTACGGGCTGCAATGTGACGCGGACGGTGACGACGAAGTCGGAGTACTGGCAGAAAGGGGATACGAGCTGCGTGATCCAGACCAAGACGATCGAAAGCTACGACGCGACGAAGAAGATGGCGTTCTAATGCAAAATGAACGTCGAAAGAAAAGAATTGAGGCTCGGAGTGAGCCTCAATTTTTTTTACTCTCGCAGGGCGTAGATGGCGGGGAGGTTGCGGGCGAGCTCATTAAGATCCAAACCGTAGCCAATGACGAACTTATTCGGAATCTCGCGCCCACAATAATCCGGCTTGGCATCAGGGAACTTCAACGCCTCAGGCTTGAACAGCAAGGATGTCCTCAACCACTATCACATCTTTGTCGCGTATATCTACCTGCAGCGGCACACTCTCACGCACCGCGCCGGTGGACGATGTGCCTTCGTACGACTGCAAACGTACCGTAGCCACAGTACTATCAATAGGCAACGCACGCATCAGGTCGGTCAAAAAGAACAGAGCTCCATTCAACACACAGATGAACACCGGCTGCTTGTCGGCATAATCGTGGGCAATCTGTTGAGCCACATGCTCAACCATCTCTGCAATCTCCGAACGGGAAATATATTCGTCGAAGACCATTCCTTCATACGTTACTGACACCATGATATTGACAATTTAACGATTGACAATTGACTATTTATTGACCATTTAGTCGGCACGGGTGATGCGGGCACCGATGGCGTTCAAGCGGTGCTCGATGTCCTCGTAGCCGCGGTCGATCTGGTCGATATGGTCGATGCGCGACGTACCCTCGGCAGACATAGCGGCGATAAGCATCGCTATACCTGCACGGATATCGGGCGAAGTCATTGTGTGGTGCTTGAGCTGGCGCGTGTGATCATGCCCGATAACCACCGCACGGTGCGGGTCGCAAAGGATGATCTGGGCACCCATGTCGATCAGTTTATCAACGAAGAATAGACGGCTCTCGAACATCTTCTGATGAATCAGTACCGATCCGCGTGCCTGCGTAGCGACCACCAGGATAACGGAAAGCAAGTCCGGCGTCAGTCCAGGCCACGGGGCGTCGGCTACGGTAAGGATAGAGCCGTCGAGGAACGATTCGATCTGGTAGTGTTCCTGTGCAGGGATAACGATATCGTCGCCATCGACATCGATGCGGATACCCAGGCGACGGAAAGCGTCGGGGATGATTCCGAGGTCACGGTAACCAACCTTGCAGATACGCAGTTCAGAGCCCGTGATAGCCGCCATGCCGATGAACGAACCGACCTCAATCATGTCCGGCAGCAGGGTGTGTTCAGCGCCGTGGAGCTCGCGAACGCCTTCGATGGTAAGCAGGTTACTCCCTACTCCGCTGATGCGAGCGCCCATGTTGTTGAGCATCTTACAGAGCTGCTGCAAGTACGGCTCGCAGGCTGCGTTGTAGATCGTTGTCGTGCCCTCCGCCATCACAGCCGCCATGATGATGTTCGCCGTACCGGTAACGGAAGCCTCATCAAGCAGCATATAACTGCCCTTCATATGTTTGCCGCTAAACCGATAGGCGAGCAACTTATTGTCGTAAGTGAAGGTTGCGCCGAGGTTAACCATGCCTTGGAAATGGGTGTCCAGACGACGGCGACCGATCTTGTCTCCACCGGGTTTGGCGTAGGTCACTTCGCCCAAACGCGCCAACAGCGGACCAATGAGCATCACCGAACCGCGGAGTTTGTTGCACTTCTTGAGGAAATCCGCACTGCGCAGGTACTCGGTATCGAGTTCGGCGGCGGTAAAGGCGTAGCGCCCTTTTGCCTGCTTATCGACCTTCACGCCGATGGATGAGAGCAGGTCAATAAGGTTATTTACATCAAGGATATCCGGCAGGTTGCTAATAACCACCGTTTCCTTGGTCAGCAACACGGCGCACAGCACCTGTAATGCCTCGTTCTTTGCGCCCTGCGGAGTGATTGAGCCGTGGAGTTTGTGTCCTCCTTCTACTATAAATGATGCCATAATATTGACAATTTGACGATTGACTATTGACTATTGATTGACTATTGAAATCTATTGACTATTGAATGTAGTTCACCTCGGGGGAGATGGTTATGCCGAAACGCTGTTTGACATCGGCGCAGATAGCTGCGGCGAGATTGATGATATCGTCCGGCGTGGCGTTGTTGGCATTAACGAGCACCAACGGTTGCTTGGGATAGCACTGTGCTCCGCCCAAGGTTTTACCTTTCCAACCGCATTGCTCAATAAGCCAGGCGGCAGGGATCTTGATGCCACCGTCTTGCTCGAAATGCGGTACACGCTCGTAATCCTTGGCAATAGCCTCATAGACCTCGCGCGGCACGATCGGGTTCTTAAAGAACGAACCGGCTGAACCTACCTCGCCCACCTCGGGGAGTTTCTGACGGCGGATACGGATCACCGCCTCGCGAACATCGCTTGGCGTGGGGTTCTCCCCTACTTCGCTGCGCAAATTACCGTAGTCGAGCTTGGGCTCAAACTGCTTGTTGATGCAATACGTTACGTGGGTGATGATGTACTTGCCTCGGAGTTCGCCTTTGAAGATGCTGTCGCGATAGCCGTAGCGGCACTCGGCGTTGGTGAACACTCGTTCGCTGCCATCGGACATATCCAGCGCACGTACCTCGGTGATGACATCCTTGGCTTCCACACCGTACGCACCGACGTTCTGCACAGCCGACGCGCCGACCTCGCCCGGGATATAACTCAGATTCTCCATGCCGGAGAGCCCCATGTCGCAAAGTTGGGCGATAAGATCATCAAGCACAAGTCCGTTCTCGGCTTCTATCCACACGTGCTCGGCGTCCTCTTTTGTGGCACGCGCACGGCGCATCGCAGAGTGCAAGATCACGCCGTCGAAGTCGCGGGTGAAGAGCAGGTTGCTGCCCGCACCGATGTGCAAGATCCGCTCGCCTTTGTACTGCTCAAGCAAGGCGCGGAGTTCGTCGAGGCTATGGTACTCGGCGAGGATCTTGGCTTTGACATCCAAGCCGAAAGTATTGGGTATATTTGTCATTTGTGATTTGTCATTTGTCATTTGTGATTTAAAACTCATTGACGTCGGAAGGCATGCGCAGGTCACCGCGGGGCGAGAGGCTGACGCTGACCACCTTCGGACCATCGGGCAGACACGAACGCTTGAACTGCTGTTGGAAGAAGCGCTTCATGAATACATCGAGCCACTTGCGGATGGTTGCGTCATCGTAGCGCTGCTCAAACGCGCAGCGCGCCATATAAGCGATCTTCTCACGCGTGAATCCGTAGCGGAGGAAGTAATACACAAAGAAGTCGTGAAGTTCGTACGGACCAACCTTGTCCTCGGTGATTTGGGCAATCTCGCCGTTCTCGTTTGCGGGCAGCAGTTCGGGAGAAACGGGCGTAGAGATCACATCCTCGAGGATCGAACGTACTCGGTCGCCAAACAGGTTGCGTGCCGCATAACCGACCATATAGCGCACGAGCGTCTTGGGTATTCCGGCATTGACGCCATACATGGATATATGGTCACCGGCGTAGGTTGCCCAGCCCAGCGCCAATTCGCTCAGATCACCCGTGCCGACCACCAAGCCGTTGTACTTGTTCGCCATATCCATGAGGATAAGCGTGCGCACACGTGCCTGCGCGTTCTCGTAGGTGATGTCGTGGTTGGACATATCGTGGTCGATGTCGTGCAAGTGTTGGGTGACGACATCGCGGATAGGTATCTCGTGGATGGAAACGCCGAGTTCGTTCATCAGGTCGATGGCGTTGCGATAGGTGCGGTTCGTGGTGCCAAAGCCCGGCATGGTGATGCCTAAGATTCGGTTACGCGTATAGCCGAGCATGTCGGCAGTCTGCACAGCCACGATAAGCGCCAGCGTGGAATCCAAACCGCCACTGATGCCCACAACGAGCGACTGCGCGTGGGTGTGTTCCCACCGGCGCGCCAAAGCCGACGTCTGGATAGAGAGCACATCCATGCAGTAGGCATCCTCGTTCTCCTTCGACGGCAAGAACGGCGTGGGATTGAACGTACGGTGCAGCGGTTCGGCATAGCCCTCGGCGTTCTCGATAGGTGCGACGTTGATCTTGCGGTAGTGACCGATGCGGTCCTTGGTGAAGTTCGTGTTACGCTCGCGGTCGGTACGCAGACGCTCCACATCAATCTCGCTGATCGTAAGCGACGACTCCCGTTGGAAACGTTCGCCCTCGGCAATGAGTTTGCCGTTCTCGGCAATATACGTCGAGCCGGAGAAGACGACATCGGTTGTGCTCTCGCCCACGCCGGAAGACGTATAGACGTAGCCGCAATGTACGCGTCCGCTCTGCTGCGCCAACATCTGACGGCGGAAAGCGTGTTTGCCGACGATGCAGTTAGAACTGGAGAGGTTGAAGATCAGTTCCGCGCCTTGGATAGCGAGTTGCGTAGATGGTGGCAGCGGACTCCACAGGTCTTCGCAGATCTCGATGCCGAACGAGTAGTTGCGCGTCAAGAACAACAGATCGACGCCAAACGGCACGTCGCCCTGCCAGAGTTCGACGGTAGGAATACGCGGGTGAACGCCGTCGGGCAGTTGCTCAACCGTCTCGCGCCCGGCTGCAAACCAGCGTTTCTCATAGAACTCGCCGGTGTTGGGCAGGTTGGTCTTCGGCACAACGCCGATGATCTCGCCGTCGGTAATGACAAACGCACAGTTGTACAGGTCGTTGTCCGCCTTCAGCGGCGCGCCGACCAGCACAATGATTGATTTGCCGCGTGTGAACTCGCACACATCTTTGAGCGCAGCCATGGCATTCTGCTGCAAGGCGTTGGTAAAGAACAAGTCTGCGCAGGTGTAACCCGTCAGACCCAACTCCGGGAAGCAGACAATCTCCACGCCTTCGTCCAGCGCCTCGGAGATCAGTTGTTTAGTTTGCTGCGCATTGTACGCACAGTCACCTACCCGCAGCAACGGCACTGCTGCCGCCACACGAACAAATCCAAGATTCGTATCCATAGTATTCTTTATTTTTCCGACTACAAAGATACAAAAAAGTTTTGAATTATGCAAATTTGTAAGGTGAAAATTGAAAAAAAAGCAAAAAATAGTGTATTTTTGGCTATATTTGTGTATAAATTTGCAAAGTTGAAATATTTGTTGTACCTTTGCAACCGCTTTTCGCGAAAAAACCGACGGGCAAGAGTAAATGACCAAATGGTAAATGTGAAAATGCGAAAATGACCTGGTGCTATCGTCTAGCGGTTAGGACAAAAGATTCTCAATCTTTAAACCGGGGTTCGATTCCCCGTAGCACTACAAGCGAAGGAAATACCACGCGAGTCTCCCTAGCTCAGTTGGTAGAGCAACTGACTCTTAATCAGTGGGTCGAGGGTTCGAGTCCCTCGGGGGACACCAAAAGAAAAAGGCTAACCGCAACGGTTAGCCTTTATTCGTGTCGTGTCAGCACTGTCAGCTCTTATTCGCATAGCGCTCGCAATAGATGCGCGTAGCTGTTTCCACCATCCTCAGGCAGGGGCGTTGGCGGTAATACTCCGCTGTGCGCTCGTCGGGCACGGGCGGCGTAGGCGCGTCTTTACGCAGTCGCAACAGTTCGCGGCAGATAAATGAGCCGTTCTGCTCGGCAAAACGATGAATGAGCAACTGCACGTTCTTGTAGTTCGCCTGTTTGCCCTCGGCATCCGCCGCGTCCGATGTACCGGACTCCAAGCCCTCGAGTAGCGCCATTGCCGAACAGGCGCCGCACATCTCCCTGAGCCGCCCTACTCCGCCGCCAAACGAGGAAGACAGACGTGCCGCCTGCTGCTCGGGGATATCGTACAGATCAGCCAGCGCCATAAACACCGACTGCGAGCAGTTATATCCGCTCATAAACAATTCACGTGCGCGCAGCACGCGATCCTCAATTTCAACGGAAGACATACGTTAGTTTGCTAATTGGTTTTCGATATGGCGTACACGCTGCCCAAGCACAATATCGTTCTGCAGCAAGGTATTCAGTACATCCAGCGCGTGCACAACGGTTGCGTGCGTGCGGTTGCCGATAAACCGACCGATATCCGACATCGAGAGCGCTGTATAGCGTTTGGCAAGGAACATTGCCACCTGACGGGCTATAACCACATCACGCTGGCGGCTCTGCGAGAACAACGCATCGGGCGATACGCGGAACTCCTCGCACACCGCGTCGGTGATATCCGACAGATTACGCTCGCGCGGCTTGATCGTAACGATACGACCTACCACCTGCTCTGCCAGTTCCATATCGATCTCCTTGTCAGCCAAGGTGGAGTACGCCAGCAAGGCAGCCAGCACGCCTTCCAAGTCGCGGACATTGTCGCGGACATTGTTGGCGATGAACTCAACGATCGGCATCGACAGCGTCACACCGTCGCGATGCATCTTGTTGAGCAAGATTTTCTTGCGCAGCTCATAATCCGGCTTAACCATCTCTGCCGCCAAGCCCCACTTGAATCGGCTGAGCAGACGATCCTCCAAGCCGTCAAGATCCTTCGGCGCCTTGTCGCAGGTCAGTACGATCTGCTTGCCGGACTGCTGCAGGTAGTTGAAGATGTGGAAGAACGTATCTTGTGTCGCGCGCTTACCCGCGATATATTGTATATCATCCACGATGAGCACGTCAATCGTCTGATAGAACAGCAAGAAGTCAGGGATATGGTTATGCGCAGCAGCGTCCTGGTATTGCAACTGGAAGGTGTTGGCGGAAACGTACAGAACACGCTTCTGCGGAAGCAGACGCTTCACGTCATTACCGATAGCATTGGCGAGGTGCGTTTTGCCTACTCCGCTGCCGCCATAGATAAACAAGGGGTTGAAACTCGTCCGTCCGGGCTGCGCGGCAACAGACAGCGCCACGGTGCGCGCCAACTTGTTGGACTCGCCCTGCACGAACGTCTCGAACGTGTAGGAGGTGTTGAGCTGGCTGTTGAAGTCCGGCTCATCCTTCAGATCGGGCTGCTGCAGCAATACCGGAGGAGCTACAGGCGCTTGCGATACATCCGACGGAATATTCACGCCCGCGTCCGTACGCGAATCTATTTGTACGCGATATTCCAACTTCGTCTGCGGACCAAACATGCGGAACAGTACCTTCGAGAGCAAGGTGAGGTAATTCTCTTCAATGTACTCGACGATGAACTGCGACTTAACCTGGAGGACAAGAACGTTGTTTTCGAAACTCAGCGCCTGGATAGGAGCAAACCAAGTCATATACACAGTGGGCGTGAGATTATCACGCAACACCTGTTGGCACTGAGCCCATATGACCTGTACATTTTTTTCCATTATGGCGCAAAATAAATCGGAGGGTATTTCTCCGAAAAGCAGTGCAAAGGTACAACTTTTTTTTGATATTTGCAAATTTCTGCGAGCGACAGATTTTGACATTTTACAAACCCCTTATAAATTCAATTAGTTACAAAATGTAGATTGAATGTCAGGCGATTGCAAAAGTTATCAACATTCAACTAACTGATTTTTAGGGGTGCGAATGAGACCGGTTTTTGCATCTATTCGCAGTTTTTCATAGTAATTGGTCAAAAAAGGGCATTTTATGTTGTATAACACTTTTTTCTTATTTATAATCCGTAAGAATAAGCGCCTTTAAAGTATAGTTTGCAATACTAAAATATTGCCTTCATTCACCCACTCAGGAAGGCATGCAACGCGTTGAAATCCAACGGCTTGGAAGAGTTTTTGGGAGGTAAGATTTGTCTCTCTGACCATGGCGTACAAAAGTCGAAAGCACAGAATATTAGTCACATACGATTTTAGTTTTTGGAGCGCAATTTTTCCTACTCCTTGATTTCGCCACTCACGAGCCACATAAATTGCCACAGCGGCTTTCCGGTTACGGATATCCACATCGTACAAATCGATGCAGCCTACAGGCTCGTTGGCGGTATTCTCACCACTTTGCTCCCCATTCTGCTTACCACTCTCCGACTCCGCCAAACAGATCATCAGCCGTAGTTGCCCGTCTTGGTAGATATCGCCTGTGGTGCGCAGTATATAATCGCGCAAATCCGCCTCGGAAAGCGGATTATGCGTGTTGCCGTCAAGCCACGATTCGGCATCGTTCTCCCACAAGTAGAGTTGCGGCAGATCGTCCGGCTCGAGTTTGCGCAATCGTATGTTATCAGGGTTGATCATGCAAACAGTCGTTCAAACAGAGACGGTTTGCGGCGCTGCTTCTCGTCATCGAACTGATGATGCTCGGCAGGTTGCAGGGGTTTGCCGCTATGTATCATCTGATAGATCACTCCCCAATCCGGCAGTCCGCCGAGGTTATGGTCGTCGATGAACACGTCGGCATCGAGTTTGCGCGAGATACGCATATCCGGCGTTTCCTCGGGGAAAGCGGCATTCACGGCATAGAACTCCAGCCCGCGCTCCTTGCAATAATTCACTGCATCCTCCAATAGTTGCCCCTCGCGGCAGGTGTAAAGGATGATTTGGCACATGTCTTCGCGTTGCAACTTCTTCAACGTCTCGATAGCAAACGGGATAGGTTTGCCAATCTGCGGGTACGCGTGGGTGACGATTGTTCCGTCAAAATCTACGGCTATAGTCATAGTATTTACAATTTAGCTATTTACAATTGACAATTGGGATCGACCAAACTTGGTCGATGTATTAATAGGTCGGGTTATTCTCGTCCTGTGGACGGAGTTCCTCTTCGGCTTTGCCGGATGTGGGCTTGGTGAACACAAACGCTATTGCGCCAATAGCAGCAAGCCAAAGCATCGGATTGTATGCGCCTAACAGCATATATGCAGCCAGCCCGAAGTACATCGTCAAAGCTACAAATCCCATACGCTTTAGCGCGTACGTATAATAGGTATCATACTTTAACTCGTCGTCCTCTATCTTCGCTATTTTTGCACAACTGCGTTTCATCCAATATAGCGCACCGGGAATAGCAGCCAGTGTATAAACAATTGCACCATATTGCAGAATCATGCCGGCAGTTTCGTTCGGGTCGAACATCTTATACGGCTCGCCCGTTTCGGCTATGGTAGAATTGTTCAGATACCAAATTGCTGCATATACGGCAATAATTGTCACATATACAACGTAATAATACGCATTGCAAATTTTCAGCCATTCAGCTTTGGAAGCATGACGTGTTGGTTTTAACATAATGATTCTATTTTATCCGTTAAAAATTGTTCTGTTCAGAATCGAGCGCCCGAGTGTTATCTCGTCGGTGTATTCCAGTTCGTTGCCAATAGCTATGCCTCGCGCAATGAGCGAAACGGTCAACTCTTCCGTTGATCTGCCGGCTTGCTCAAGGCTGTTCATAATGCGGCGGTAGAGGTAGAAGTTCGTTGTGTCGCCTTCCATCGTAGTCGGCAGAGCCAGGATGATCTCCTTGACCTCACCCGTCAGTACACGCTCCACGAGTTTATCCACCTCTATATCTTTGGGGCCTATGCCGTCAATGGGCGAGATCACTCCTCCGAGCACATGATACACACCGTGATACTGCCCTGTATTCTCAATCGACATCACGTCCTGAATGTTCTCCACCACGCAGATGGTCGAGTGATCACGGCGCGCATTGCTGCATATAGGACAAAGTTCGGTATCGGAAATGTTCCGGCACTCCGAACAGTAATGCACCTCGCGTTTGAGTCGCGTGAGCGAATCGGCAAACCCCTGCACATCCGTTTCCGGCTGTCTGAGCAAGTGCAACACCAGCCTGAGCGCCGTCTTCCGCCCTACTCCGGGCAGCGACGCAAACGAATTAACCGCACTATCTAATAATTGGCTTTCCATTACTGTTTCTCCTTCCACCTCGCCGGTATCACTCTGTACGGGAACCGCTCACGCATATTGATGGCGTTCGGGCAGTCGCAATGGTGAATACGTATTCCTTTCAGCACGCTGATGAATCCGAATATCGGGTCGCCGGGTTGCGGGTTGCAGCACTTGGCGAGGGCATAATCGACGTTCTTGACGTTGATATCCACCTCCAGCGCCAACGCCGAACCGGAATTGTTCGGTACGTACTCGTGCTGCGGGCTGACGGGTGTATGTACCGTTTCCGCCTCGTTGTACAAATCCTTGATGCGCGATACATCCTCTTTGCCTAAAGCCAGCGCCTGATAGAAGTCCGATATAGCTTTGTAGCCCAACTTCAGCACCATCTTCGTCACATGCGCTTCATCGTACTCAATCTTCCAGTTCTTGAGTCGGCGCACGAGCAGTTCACGCCCTTCGGCAGCTCGCTTGTACTCTATCTCCTTGAGTGCCTGACGGATCTTGTTCTTCGCCTTCGACGATGCCACAAAGTTCAACCAATCTGCTGTCGGATGCTGGTTCGGCGCCGTGTTTATCTCCACTTGATCACCGTTCTGCAGTACTTGTCGGATGCTGACGTGCTGCCCGCGAATACGACCACCCACGCACTTGCATCCTACTTCGGAATGAATAGAGAACGCAAAATCCAAGACCGTCGAACCGAATGGCAGACGACGCAGATCGCCCGTCGGGGTGAATACATAGACGCTCTGTTTGTCGGTGTTCAGTCGGTTGCCGTCCACGCCTTTGTATGCCCAGTGAGCCGCTACACCTTTCTCCGCAATCTCATCCATGCGGCGCGTACGGATCTGCACTTCCACCCATTTGTTTTCCGGCCCGAGAACCGTCGTGTGCAGACTCTCGTAGCCGTTCTCCTTCGGCACGCTCAACCAATCCCTAAGTCGCTTGGGGTTGGGCTGGTACATGTCGGTGATGATCGAATACACCTGCCAGCAGTCCTGTTTCTCGCGCTCTAACGGCGAGTCAAGGATGATACGGATAGCAAACAGATCATAGATCCGGTCGATATCGCAATGCTGCACTTGCATCTTGTGATAGATCGAGTGGATAGACTTCGGTCTGCCTTTGATTGTAAACTCAAACCCCGCGTCGTGAAGTTTCTTCTCCAGCGGCGTGATGAACGAAGCGATATATGCGTCACGCTCGGCTTTCTTGGCAGCCAACTCGTACGCGATATATTTATATTTGGTATAGTCGGTGAACTTGAGCGCCAGATCCTCCATCTCCGTCTTGATCTGATACAAACCCAGACGATGCGCTAACGGAGCATGCAACGTTGCCGTTTCGTTCGCCACATGACGACGACGGTCACTATCGCCCTCTTTATCCAGAGTCCTCAGTAGCTCCAGACGCTCGATCAGTATATCATATAATACCTTATTACTATCTTCCATCTGACAATTGAACAATTTAACGATTTAACAGTTTAACAATTGAATTTTTATCAATTTTTGTGCAAGATTTTGACCAAAACTGCCATTTTTTGCTACAATTCTAAAAATACCTACGCAAATTTCGTGCAAAATTAAAAAAAAATTTGCATATTTCAAAATATTTTTGTAAATTTGTGCCGTTTTAGTGTGAACTATTGCAATTTTGCCAAATAATTAAACAAAACAATACAACATGAAAACTACTTTTCGTATTTTGCTGGCAGCAGCTATCATCTTTTTGGCTTACATCTGCGTGGACAGCGTTGTAACTCCTATTCAGTTTGAAGAGACGCGCGCTCAACGCGAGGTTGATGTGGTAAAGAACCTTGTTCATATCCGTACAGCGGAGGTGGAGTTCAAGAACCTACACGGACGATTCATCGCTGACCCGGATTCATTGCTTCTCTTCCTGAAGAACACTCCGAAGAAAGAAGTGCTCAAGGAGGGTTCGCTTACCGACAAGCAGTTGGAAGCCGGTATGACCGAGCACAAGGCTGTTAAGCTCATCGAGAAAGCTAAGGCAAAAGCCATGAGCAAACTCAAAACTGACGACCAGGATGCTTTGTATGCGTACATCTGGAAGAACGACAAAGACGTGATCAGCGCAGGCCTGAAAGGTTTCCGTCGTGACACCATCGAGCGCAACATGATCGAGACGATCTTCAAGGGCGAGTTCAATGCCGAGACCATCGACCAGATTGTGGTTATCCCGTTCTCCGACGGTCTGCGTTATGAGATTGAGGTCAACGACAACTACAAGACTTCGCAAGGCATCCACGTTCCTCTGTTCGAGGCTCGCGCACCGTTTGGCACCTATCTCGCCGATCAGGACAAACAGGAGCTCGTTAACCTTATCGACAAGGAGCAGAAGCTCGACCACTATCCCGGTCTGAAAGTAGGTTCTATCGACGCTCCGAACAACAACGCCGGTAACTGGGAATAATGCGTATTATCAGTGGAAAATTTAGGGGGCGTCGTTTGATGCCCCCTAAAAATATTACAGCTCGGCCGACAACAGACTTTGCCAAAGAGAGTCTGTTCAACTTGCTGACGAATCGCCTTGAGTTGGAAGGCGCGGATGTGCTTGACCTGTTTGCCGGCACAGGCGGCATTGGTTTAGAGTGCGTCTCGCGCGGTGCACGCGAAGTTACGGCAGTCGAGCTCGCTCATGTGCAGCAGAACTTCATCATCTCCACCTGCAAACAACTCGGCATCACAAACCTCCGCCTCATTCGCGGCGATGTATTCAAGTTCCTACGCAACAACTGCCCTAAGTACGATCTCGTCTTTGCTGACCCGCCGTACGCCTTGGATGAACTCCCTACTCTGCCGTCACTGATCGTGCCCGAGCTGCTCAGACCCGGTGGGCTGTTCGTCTTGGAGCACGGCGAACAATATGACTTTTCCGGCCATCCGCACTTCATCGACCTGCGCACCTACGGCAGTGTGCATTTCTCTTTCTTCCAATAAGATTAGCCTAATATACCTTCAAGGAAAATCTTTATTCCGATGGCTATCAGTATGCAGCCACCGGGGATGTTGGCATTGATTGGGATATGCTCGCCAAAGATCTTTCCAAGCCAGAATCCTACCAGCGAGAATAACGTGCTTGTGGCTGCGATAAGCGATATCGCCAGCCACAGCACATCCGGCACGGGGATGAACAACACCCCTATCGACAGCGCATCAATACTCGTAGCCACCGCCAGAATAAGCATCGCACTCAATGTCAACGCCGTCTGACTTCTGACTTCTGACTTCTGATCACTTTCGACTTTCGACTTTCGACTTTCGACTATTGCCTCTATCAGCATTTTCCCGCCTATGAACACAAGCAGCACAAGTGCTATCCAATGACTCCAGCGGGTAAAGAAGTCCGCAAACACGCCTCCCACATAGTAGGCGATAAGCGGCATGCCACCTTGGAATAGTCCAAAGAGTATCGCCATCGGAATAACCGAACGTAGGGGTGTACGCTGCATGCCTTGCGCTATAGATACCGCAAAACAGTCCATGGCTAATCCGATGGCGAGGAATATGATTGACAGGATATCCATTTACTTACCTATCATAATTACTTCGGTGTGGTTGTTGGCATCGAGCAGTGCCTTTAGGATAGCGCGTGCATCCTCAACGGTAATGCTGCCGAGCACCTGCTCATAGTCGCGCGTTATATCAACGCCTGTGCAGAGCAGATTCTCCATAGCCGACTGCCAGTAGTCGTTCTCGCGCAGCGCTTCGTTGTGGTTCTTGAGCGTGAACTCCTTACCTTTCTGCAGGTTCTCTTCCGTCAGGCCTTCGCCGGTCATCTGTGCGATGATGTCACGCACACGCTGGTTGAGGTACTCATAGCGCTCGGGGTTGGTCTGATAAGCGATCTGCATGTACGCCTTCTGACGCGGTGCAGGGTTGCCGGTCAGTTCGCCGTATGCGCCAATGCCGTACGTACCGCCTTCCTTCTCGCGGATCTCTTCGAGCAGCACAACGCTCAACGCATTCAGTGCCAGGTCGAACGAGAGTTTGTTCTTGAGCGTGTAAGGTATATCGGCATGATCGAAGAACACGTTTGTTGCCATCGGCACTTGCATCTCGCGCTCGAACTGGTGATGTTGCGCACCTTTCCGGTAATCCACCAGACTGATGTCAATCGTTTCGCGTTTCTTGGTTGCGGGCAGCGAAGCGATATACTTCTCCAGTAGCGGCAACAGCGTTGCTTCGTCCACAGCTCCGGTGATGATGAAGGTGAAGTCAGCAGCATTGCTGAAACGCTCACGGGCGATCTGCATGATATGCTTATAGTTCATTTGGTCAATATCCTGACTGTGAATCGGTTCAACGCGCTTGCTGTGGTTAAAGAACGCAGTCATGACTGTATCTTGCAAGGCAGACGACGGATCTTGTTCGCGGTTGGCTACAACGGCACGTGTACGTTCCCGGAGCGAACCAAACGCCTCGTCATCCTCGCGCAATGCGGTGAAGTACAGATAGTTGAGTTGGAACATCGTCTCCAGATCCTTCGGCGTGGACGAGGAGTTGATATACTCGTCGTACAAACCTACGTGCGGTTTGACGCTTACCTTACGTCCGGCAAGCACTTTCTGTAGATCCGTCTTGCTGAATGCGCCCAAGCCGCCGGCATCAATGGCATCGTTGAGGATCTTCAGGTCAGCAGCGTCGGACTCGGAATATTGAATCATTCCGCCCTTGCTGAACGCAAGCATCAGCACTTCGTTGGCATTGAAATCCGTCGGGCGGAAATACACATTCACGCCATTAGACAGTTGGTATTTGGTGTAACCGAGTTGGTCGGTTTGGCTCTTTTTCACCTTGCCGGCTTTGGGCTCAGCGGGCAGCAGCGGCTCGTCAGAGAGCGCTTCTTGATACGGCTCAATCTGCTCGGAAGCCACGGCAGCCAAGGCGGCTTTCATCTCGTCGTTCGACGGATACGTCAGTCCCTCTTTCTCCGGCAGCATGGCAAACAGCACGAGGTTGTTCTGCCCTACTGTCTGCGCCAAAACCTGACCGATCATCTCGGCTGTTACCATCGGCGCTATCTGTTGCATCATCATCAGGTCGTTTTCTGCACCCGGGATAGGTTCGTTGTCCACAAAGTTACGCACGTACTCGCGGCAGAACTCCGAACTCTTCTTCTTGTCGCGGGCGTTGTAGGCATCTTCCGCACCGGCTAACAACTCCGCTTTGGCGCGTTCGTACTCCGACGCGGTAAATCCGTTACGCACGGCGCGCAGCATCTCACGATACAGCGTTGTCACGGCGCGCGTCAAGCCTTCCTCCGACGAAGCAACGGTGCCCATGAAAGCATGCTTGGTCTTGGCGATAAAGAACTCGCCATCCTCTACTCCGGCTCCTATGAACGGTGCGTCAGCCGACTGACTGAGTTCGCTCAGGCGCGCATTGAGCATATACACCGCCGCATTCATCGCATAGCGATAGACGTAGTAGTTGATGCCGCTACGCAGTTCAAGGGGATACGGATCGTGCTTGAAGCAAACAAACGACAGGGCGTTGGTCTGTTCTTTGTCCGTGCCGAGGAAGATGATAGGCTCCTCGTTGTCGGGAATAGGCACGTAGTAACGCTCCTTGGGATCAACCGGCTTGGCTATAGTGCCGAATATATCTTTGATCTTTGCCTCGATGACATCCACATCAATGTCGCCCACTACGACTATACCCTGCAAGTCCGGACGATACCACTGCTCGTAGTAGTCGCGCAGCACTTGGTAAGGGAAGTAATCCACCACTTCCATTAGTCCGATCGGCAGACGGTGACCGTAGCGGTTCGTGCCGTCCGGACGAGCGTGCTCTGTGCCCACGGGATAGATGTTCGGCAGGATTTGCTCAAGCAAACGGATCTGAGCCGTGGCACGCGTACGCCACTCTTCATGTATCACGCCGCGCTCGTGGTCGATATCCTCGTCGGTGAGCAGCAATCCGTCAGCCCAATCGTGCAGGATCCACAGGCAGGAGTCAATGGACGACGGGACAGTGGCTACCGGTACGTTGTCGATGTTGTACACCGTTTCGTCAATCGAGGTGTAGGCGTTCAGATTGTAACCGAACTTCACACCGATGCGCTCGCAATACGTTATCACGCCGTTGCCGGGGAAATGCTGCGTACCGTTGAAGCACATGTGCTCGAGGAAGTGCGCCAAACCGCGCTGGTTCTCCTCCTCGAGGATCGAACCGACCTTCTGAGCAATGTAGAAGTTCGCCTGACCTTGCGGCTCAGCGTGATGTCGAATGTAATATGTCAGGCCGTTGTCGAGATGACCGATACGCACTTGGTTGTCAACAGGGATTTGCGGCTCTTGTTGCGCCATGGCTGCCATTGCAAAGGTGACAGCCAACCAGAATAACAGTAGTTTTACGTTCACTTTCATAATTGTATCCATTTAATGGTTTGAACAGATTGGTTGGTTTTTCGATTGCAAAGATACTACAATTATTACAATTCTCATATGAAAAATCGGACATTCTGCCATCAAACCCAAAAATTATTGCGTTTTGTCAATCATTTTATGCAAAAAACACTGAGAAATCCGCAGTCAAGGGTATTCCAAGCATCCTAAAGTGGCTTGGCGACACACATCCCATCTGCTGAAACTCCATCGCCATGTGGCTCAGGTCATAGTAGCCGTGTTGCAGCGCTATGGCGAGCAAGTCAATGGGCTGACCTAAGGTTGCTGTCTGCTGCATCGTTTGCAACGCACGGTGAAAACGCCTGAGCCGCACAAACTGCTTGGGCGGCAGACCTACATATTGCCGGAACACGCGCAAGAACTGCCGTTCGCTCAGGCAAGCAACCGATGCCATCTCTGCGGCGGAAATGTTGCCTTTCATCGCATCGCAGGCATTGATAACCTTGCATAGACGGGTGTAGTTCAGATCTTCCCTATGAGGTATATGCCCAAGGAAGAATGCATCCAACAGATGGGCAACTTCCTCTTCATTGACGGCGTCTTTGTACAACCGGTCAAGCTGCAGCAATCCTTCGTCGGCGTAGTCAGTAGCACTGAGCACCTTGCCGGAGAGTTGCTCCAGGTCAATGCCGAGCAGCGCGTGCATTCCTCCGGGCTCGAAGTCGAGCATCATCCCTTCAAACCAACCGCTAACCGTTGTCAGAGAGATGGTTGTCTGGTTTGCGCCGAGTAGTACCAAGCCGTCGCAACTCGTGCCGTTGATGTCTGCAACCACGTTCTGCATAAAAATCATGCTGCCGTAGTTCGGCAACAACTGCTGCACATGTTTGCCGTTAACGAAACGCGGGTCATCGGCTGGCGGAGTCATAATATCCGTCGAGCCTTCCGCCATAACAAATACATAGCGTGATATATACGGCCGTAACGCCTCAGTGGGCAGGATAATCCGGAAATGCATTTCTACTAACTACTAATAAGAACATATCACAATTTCGGCTACAAAGTTACTAAAAATTTATGACATTTGCAAATTTTCAGGCTAATTATTTGCATATTCGATTTTTTTTTTGTATCTTTGCATGGGAACTGTGAATCATTAAAAACGAATAATATGAAAAGAAATCTTATCATTGCGCTGGCTGGAGTATGTTTTGCACTGATAGCCTGCACACCCAAGCAACAACCCGTTCGTCAGGAGCGATTGCTCACCGAGTGGGAGTTTACGCTCATCGACTCAACCGACCAACCCATTGGCGATGGTTGGCAAACCGTTCGCGTACCCCACGATTGGGCTATCAGCGGAGCGTTTGACCGTGAGAATGACCTGCAAAAGGTGATTGTTGTACAGAACGGCGAGAACGAAGCGACCTGGAAAACCGGTCGTAGCGGTGGCCTGCCGTGGATGGGCAAAGCGCATTACCGCACGCGCATCAAGGTGGATACAACCAAGTGGAACACCCTCGTGTTCGACGGCGCTATGTCGCACGCCGATGTGTACATCAACGACGAAGAGGTGTGCTAC
>CADBAZ010000024.1 GCA_902792835.1 uncultured Bacteroidales bacterium | reverse complement strand
AAAAAGGATTAAGCGCTGGGCTCGGATGTTTTACCTGTTTGTGCTGCGTTTCATTGTGCCGCTTGCCATTTTGCTGATTGTGTTGAACGGGTTGGGAGTGCTGTAATATTCAAATCATAAATCTTCTAATATTCATGAGGATAGCGATTATAGGAAACGGTAATGTGGCAACGAGTTTACATGCCGCGTTCAGTAAGAAAGGGATCGAAGCCCCGATGATTAGTTCGCGTGAACTGGTTAGCGGATTAGTGGATGAGGGGATTAGCGGATTAGCGGATGTTTATATCTACGCCGTACGTGACGAAGCCTTACGCGAGGTAATTGCTGCGGTGCATGCTCCCGCACGTTCCGTACATGTGCACACTTCGGGCACGGTGCCGATCTCGGTGTTTGGTGAGGATAAACCGCATTGCGGCATTTTGTATCCCTTCCAGACATTCAGCAAAGCGCAACCTATTGACGACTTCACGGATATTCCTTTGTTCATAGAGGCGAGAAATATTGACGACGTCGCTGCGGTTTACACTTTGGCATTGACGCTCTCGCCGCGTGTGATCGAAACGACCCAAGTCGACCGCGAACGGCTGCATGTTGCCGGAGTGTTTGCCAACAACTTTACGAACTGTATGTACCGCATAGCGGCGGATATACTGAAAGGAACGAGTATTCCGTTCTCGGTATTGCTGCCACTCATCGACCAGACAGCCGCCAAGGTGCACAACCTTGCTCCGAAAGATGCCCAGACCGGACCTGCTGTAAGAGATGACGAGCAGGTAATCCGACATCACATTGAATTACTGCAATCTATCCCGACGCTCAATAGCGATTTTGCACCGGAAATCTATCGCAAGTTGACCGACTATATTCGTGCTAACAGATAGTAAAGAAAAAAAAAGAGCCGCTATTGCGGCTTTTTTTGATAAAAAATTTGGATTTTTCATTTTTTTTTCGTAACTTTGTGGCGAAATTTAAATTTCATTCAATATGCTCATAGAGGCTAATCCTTACAAGGTTTTTGCGGGTAGCCAGGGTCAGGCTATTGCGCAGCGTGTGTGCGAACATCTTAACTGTCAATTAGGGCATGTGAAGATTGAGCGTTTCTCTGACGGCGAGTACGCCGCTACGTTCGAGGATTCCGTTCGCGGACAATCCGTTTATCTTATTCAGTCCACCAACCCGACAGCGGACAATCTGATGGAACTGCTGTTGATGATTGACGCTGCAAAGCGTGCTAGTGCGTACAAGGTGATAGCTGTCATCCCGTACTTCGGCTGGGCACGTCAGGACAGGAAAGACAAGCCGCGTGTAAGCATCGGTGCGAAACTTGTGGCGAACATCCTACAGGTTGCCGGCGCTGACCGAGTGATTGTAGTTGATCTGCACGCCGAGCAGATACAGGGATTCTTTGATATCCCCGTTGATCACTTGTATGGCAGCAATGTGCTGGCACCATACGTGGAGAGTCTGAATATGGATAATCTGATCATAGCCTCGCCGGATGTAGGCGGCTCGAAGCGTGCAGCCAACTTCTGCAAGAAACTGCATCTGCAAACAGGCAAAGAGGTGCCAATGGTAATCTGCTACAAACACCGTCCGGAAGCTAACCAGATAGGCGAGATGCGCGTGTTGGGTGACGTAGCCGGTAAGGATGTGGTCATCCTTGACGATATAGTGGATACAGCCGGAACACTCTGCAAGGCAGCCAAGGTGATGAAGGAGAATGGTGCACAAAGCGTGCGTGCCGTCATCTCGCACGGCATTATGTCCGGAAACGCCTGTGAGCGCGTGATGGAGAGCGAGCTGGATGAACTGGTTATCACTGATTCGATACCGTTTGACACAACGCGTTGCCCGAAGGTTAAAGTCGTAAGTATGGCTTTGCCTATCGCCAAAACGATTCTCGCAATACAAGAGCATAGAAGTATCAGTGAGCAGAACTTCTAACATATTGCTTTTTGGCATTCTACTGCTTGCTGGATGCGGGGCTACACCTAAGACGAGTACTTTGGCTGTGCCTGAGGTAGCGTTCAGTGGCGACAGTGCGTACGCTTACGTAGCCGGTCAGGTGGCGTTTGGTTCGCGGGTGCCCGGAAGTGATGCGCATAATCAATGCGTACAATACTTAGGAAGTACGCTGGAGCGTTTTGGTGCGAAAGTCGAGATTCAGACCGGCGAGGTACAACGCTACGACGGCGCGTGGCAACGTGTGGCGAACATATGTGCTCACCTTTCGGCGGATTCTGCCCATGCTAACGAAAAAGCTATCTTGCTGTGCGCCCATTACGACAATCGTCCGTGGGCGGATCAGGAAGAAGACTACAGCGAGCGGATGATTCCTATCCCGGGTGCCAACGACGGTGCGAGTGGAGTAGGTGTGCTGATGGAGGTAGCACGGCAGTGGCAACAACTGAGTGAACACCGGCGACCGATAGAGATTGTGCTGTTTGACTGCGAAGATATGGGTACACCGGCATTCTATACCGGTCAACAATTGCCCCACACCTGGTGTCTCGGTGCACAACTATGGTCGAGGATGTACGTAGAAAGTGGAAAGCCAAGAGCCAAGAGCCAAGAATACGCCTTTGGCGTGCTGCTGGATATGGTAGGCGACCCAAACGCAGCGTTCCCGCGCGAATACTACAGTGAGCAGTATGCCAAGAAATATGTAGATAAGATTTGGCATGTAGCCGAGCAGTTAGGTTATGCTCACCGGTTTACAGATGGACGAGCATACCCGATAACGGATGATCACTATTATGTGAATACCATAGCAAAGATTCCTTGTGTGGACATTATCCATTATGTTCCCTCGGAAACGGGTTTTCCATGGTGGTGGCACACGCAGAATGACAATATGAGCAACATCAGCCCCAATACTCTGCAAGAGGTCGGCAAAGTAATCATGGCAGTAATCAACGAATAGATGTTAGATATAAAGAACTTACATGCCTCAATTGCGGGCAAAGAAATATTGAAAGGCATTAACCTGCACATCAATGCAGGTGAGACGCACGCGATCATGGGACCGAACGGTGCGGGCAAATCAACGCTCAGTGCCGTGCTCGCCGGTAATCCGGCTTACACGGTAACCGAGGGCGAAGTGACCTTTAATGGCAAAGATCTGCTCAGTATGGCTCCCGAGGTGCGCGCACGTGAGGGATTGTTCCTTTCGTTCCAGTATCCTGTTGAGATTCCCGGCGTGAGCATGACGAACTTCATGCGTGCGGCGGTTAATGCCAAGCGCGAACACCAGGGTATGCCAGCACTCAATGCCGGCGAGTTCCTTAAACTGATGCGTGCCAAACGCTCACTCGTCGAACTTGACAACAAACTGACCGGTCGTAGCGTTAACGAAGGATTCTCAGGCGGCGAGAAGAAACGCAACGAGATCTTTCAGATGGCAATGTTAGAGCCCTGCCTGTCTATTCTTGACGAGACAGACTCCGGTTTGGATATAGATGCTTTGCGCATCGTAGCCGAAGGCGTGAACAAACTGCACACAGAAGAAAACGCAACGATTGTAATCACGCACTATCAGCGACTGCTCGATTATATCGTGCCGGACTACGTACACATCCTCGCTGACGGACAAATCGTCCGCACAGGTGGCAAGGAGTTGGCGCTTGAATTGGAAGAGAAAGGTTATGCGGGATTGATGCAATGAGTGTGCAACATTTACATATAGCAGCAGGTGAGCACAAGCACTTGGTTATCGCACATGTGTCGGACGAAACGGCACAGTGGCGGATAACACAAGAGAAAGACAGTGTGCTGACGATTCATTTGTTCTGCTTGGAAAAAGATGATGACACAACATGTAATGCGCTTTTGGACATTGAACAGGTAGGCGAATACGCAGAGACCTATATATACGGTTTAGGAGTATTGACCGGCAAGCAACAAATCAATGTGCGTACGCACGTAAGGCATAGTGTGCCGAACGGTAAGTCGAGCCAGTTGCTGAAGTTTGCTGTAAAAGACAATGCACGTGCGGAGTTTGTAGGTGAACTGATTGTTGCCCCGAACGCACAACACACTGATGCTCGACAAACGAACCGCAATGTGCTGCTGTCACCGACTGCCACGATGCACACACAGCCGCAGTTGGAGATTTATGCCGATGACGTGAAGTGCTCGCACGGTGCAACAACTGGGCAGATTGACGAGAGTGCGCTGTTCTACATGCAACAGCGAGGTATAGCCCCTGACGAAGCACGCCGACTGTTGCTGACAGCTTTCTTCCATGACGTACTCACCACATTAGGTGAACAGGAAGTAGAAGAGCGAATACAACGGAGAATAGCAGAAAAATTACAATAATATTAACAAATTAAATCTTATTTATCATGAACGAAGAACTGAAGAAAATTATGGAAACGGCCGAGGTGTGGACTCGTGAGCCGTTTGACGCGGAGACTCGCGCACAAGTGAAAGCTATGATGGAGGCTGAGGACAAGACTGAACTCATCGACGCATTCTATCGCACCTTGGAGTTTGGTACCGGTGGTCTGCGCGGTATAATGGGGGCAGGTACCAACCGAATGAACAAGTACATTGTTGCCCAGGCAACACAAGGTTATGCCAACTACCTGCTGAAAGTGCAGCGTGAAGGCGGTTTCCAGAACGTACAGAACGGAAGAGTTGCAGTAGCTGTAGGTCATGACTGCCGTAACAACGGTCGTTTGTTCGCCGAGACGGTTGCTAATATCTTCTCCGCTAACGGAATTAAGGTATATCTGTTCGAGAGTCTTCGTCCTACTCCTGAGGTTAGCTTCGCTATCCGTCACCTCAAGTGTCAGGGTGGTGTGAACGTTACAGCATCGCACAACCCGAAAGAGTACAATGGCTACAAGGCTTACTGGGAGGATGGTTCGCAAGTGCTCCAGCCGCACGATCAGGGAATCATTGACGAGGTGAACAAAGTGACCATGGCTGACGTGAAGTGGGACGCTAACAAAGATCTTATCGAGATCATCGGTGGCGAGATGGACTACGACTTCATGCAGGCAGTTAAGACCGTAATGATTGATCAGGAGACCATCCTTCGTCAGAAAGATCTGAACATCGTTTATACGCCGATGCACGGTGCCGGTCGTCAGATCGTGCCTATGTGTTTGCGCAGCTGGGGATTCCAGAACATCCACGTAGTGCCCGAGCAGATGGTTATTGATGGCAACTTCTCAACCGTTGTCAGCCCGAACCCCGAGAACGCCGAGGCTATGACTATGGGTATGAACCTTGGCACCAAGCTTGGTGCCGATCTGGTTATCGCTTCTGACCCTGATGCTGACCGTATAGCTATCGTTTGCCGCAACGACAAGGGCGAGTGGGTGATCATCAACGGTAACCAGACGAACATCATGTATCACTACTACATCATCAACAACATGAAGCGTCTGGGTAAGTTCCGCGACGACATGTATATCGTCAAGACCATTGTGACCTCCGAGCTCATCCGTAAGATCGCTGACGCTCAGGGTGTTACGCTCACCGACGAATACACAGGCTTCAAGTGGATTGCCAACCGTATCCGCATGTGGGAAGGCAAACGCAAATACATCGGCGGTGGTGAGGAGAGTTTCGGCTTCCTTCCGTACGACGCAGTGCGTGACAAATGTTCGCCTTCGGCTATCTGCCTGATCTGCGAGATCGCAGCCTTCGCTAAGGACAACGGCATGACGCTCTATGATTACCTGCTCAAGATCTATGAGGATTACGGCTTCCAACGCGAGACAACGATCAACGTTGTTCGCCCGGGTAAGACGGGTGCCGAGGAGATTGCACAGATGATGGTTGACTACCGCGCAAACGCTCCGAAGGAGATTGCCGGCGAGAAGGTCGTTAAGATCAAAGACTTCAAGCTCCTCAAGCAACAGGAACTCAAAGACGGCAAGTGGGTAGAAAGCCCGATTGAGATGCCGCTCAACGCTACCTCGAACGTGCTGCAATACTTCACTGAGGGCGGTCTGAAAGTCAGTGTTCGTCCGTCGGGTACCGAGCCGAAGATCAAGTTCTACTTCGAGATCCCTGTTAAGTCCGGCAAACCGTTCACCGGTGCCGACTACGAGCGTTGCACTGCCGAGGCAGAAGCACGTGTTCCGGCTATCAAAGCAAGTCTGGGAATCTAATAACTTAATGTCGATAAATCGATATACCGATAAATCGATAAATCGAATAAATGAAAAAGCGGCTCAACTAAGCCGCTTTTTCTTGTTCTAAACTATCGTTCAAATCTTTTCGGAAGAACAGAATGATGGCAAACACTGCCACCGTGATATACGAATCAGCAAGATTGAACACCGGTCGGAAGAACAGTGTCTCGCCGGCTGCATTGTGGATGAGCGGGAAGTACAGCATATCTACGACCTTGCCGTAGAACCACGTCTCGTAGCCGAACAACTTTCCATAGAATACGCAGTCAATGATATTTCCGATAGCACCGGCAGTAATAAGCGTAATCATCGTCAAGTACGAGGTGCGAACGCCTCGCTTGAGTAGCATGTTGATGTACCAGCCTAATACGCCAACCATGATGATGCGGAATGCTGTCAAGCACCACTTGGGTAGCCATTGAATGCCGAATGCCATTCCGTTGTTCTCCACAAAGCAGATCTGGAAGAACGGCAAAATCTCATGCACCTCTCCCAACATATAGTGCGTGCGGATATACAGTTTCAATGCCTGATCCAATGCCACCAACAGCAGAACGGCTATGGTGATAATCCACGACTGAAGAACGATATTCTTCTCGCTCATGATAGTTTGTGTTTGTTAGAGTTTGAAAGCTTGTTTGATTGCGTCAACGCGATCGAGTTTCTCCCATGTGAACAGTTCAACCTCACGGCTGAACGGTTTGCCGTCGGAGTCGATAAACGATTTGGTAACCACTTCGTTGGTTCGCCCCATGTGACCGTAACGGGCTGTCTCCTCGTACATGGGCTGTGTGAGTTTGAGATCACGGATGATGGCTGCCGGACGCAGGTCAAATAATCGACCGATGCGTCGTGCAATCTCGGCATCGTTCATTTTTACCTTAGCTGTCCCGTAGGTGTTGACATATAGGCTCACTGGTTTGGCAACGCCGATAGCATAGCTGACCTGAACGAGCACTTCGTCGGCTACACCGGCAGCAACCATGTTCTTGGCTATATAGCGTGCCGCGTAAGCTGCCGAACGATCGACTTTCGAGGGATCCTTTCCCGAAAATGCACCGCCTCCGTGTGCGCCTCTTCCACCGTAGGTATCCACGATGATCTTGCGACCTGTTAATCCCGTGTCGCCGTATGGACCACCGATAACGAAATTGCCTGTTGGGTTCACCAGCAGTTCAGTGCGCTCATCGCCAAGGAACGTTTCGAGTAGGGCAGTATAGCGCGCGTCACGTTTGGCTACGCGAGGTAAAAGGATGGCTACTACGTCTTGTTTGATGAGTTCGGGCGTAACCTTGCGACCGTCGGCTGTAAACTCATCGTGTTGTGTGGAGAGAACGATGGTCTGAATACGTACGGGACGGTTCTTCTCATCGTACTCCATTGTTACCTGGCTCTTGGCATCGGGACGAAGGTAGGTCATCTCTTTGCCTTCCTTGCGGATACGGGCGAGGGTATAGACGAGTGTGTGCGCCAAGTCGAGGGTGAGAGGCATATAGTTGTCGGTTTCCGACGAGGCGTAACCGAACATCATTCCTTGGTCACCGGCACCTTGTGCCATCTTCGAACTGCGGCTCACACCCATATTGATATCCGCGCTCTGCTCATGCAAAGCTTGCAGAATACCGCAACTCTCAGCCTCGAACTTGTACGCGGCTTTGGTGTAACCTATATCATGAATGGTTCGGCGGATAATGTTCGGCAGGTCAATATACTTTTTTGCCGTAACCTCACCGGCTACGAATACTTGACCTGTTGTAACCATTGTTTCGCAAGCTACGTGAGCCGAGGGATCAAGAGCAAGAAAATTATCCAATATGGCGTCACTGATCTGGTCAGCGACTTTGTCGGGGTGTCCTTCAGAAACGGACTCCGATGTAAATAAATAATTCATTGTTTTTTAGCATTTAATTTAGAGGGTTGCAAGCATACAAATCTATCCCTCGGTTAATGTAATATTTTGTAAATTAGTTCTTTCCAGAGATCTATTTCCGTGGCAGAGCCTGTGCCGATGCCTTTGCTGCGTGCATCGGTGTCGCGGAAATACGAGATAATCCGGAACGTTTTGCCGGCGCTGTAGCGTTGCGCGGCACGGGCGTAGTTCTTCACAAGGAAAGGATTGATTTTCAGCACGGCTGCTACGGCGCGCTCGTCGTTCTTGTTCGGCAGGTAGTGGAAAAGCATCAGGTTGGCAAAGAAACCGAACAGCAGCGGCAACTCTTTCTGAATCGGATGGTCTTTCGACGAGGCAAAGTAGCGCACAATGCGGTTGGCTTTTAACGCATCGCCTGTGATGAGTGCGTCTTGCAGTTCAAAGCCGTTGTAATCCTTGCTGATGCCTATGTTCCGTTCTACGAGGGCTGCGTCAATTACGTTTACACCTGCCGGACGACCGTTGACCAGTTTCTCCAGCGAGAGTACAATCTGTTGCAAGTTCGTGCCGAGATTATCGGCAAGGATCTGCGTCACCTTTGGGTCAATTGTCACGCGGTCTTCTTTGGCTTGCGCGGCTTGGCTTTTGTTCCACTCATCTATGTAGCGTGTAATCCAACCGGCAACTTGATAATCGCGTAACGGCGTAGATTGCATTACTGCCACGTGCGGCGAGGCTGGAACTTTCGGGGCAGAGCCTGACTTGCAGGCAATCACCAATATCGACTGTGGCTGCGGTGCGGCAATGTATTGCTCCAAAGCTTGCCACTTCTTGATCATCTGCGCCTCGCGAACAATAACGACCTTGTATCCGCCCATCATCGCGAATCCTCGTGCTTGCATCACAGCTTCGCCTATGCCTGCTTCCGCGAGGTCGCGACCGTACAGCACAACCTGATCAAACGACTTGCCGGCTTCATCCAACACATTCTCCTCTATGTAGTCAGTAACCTTATCAATGTAATAAGGCTCATCACCATAGAGGAGATAAACAGGTTTATACTGCTGCTGTTTGAGCTGCAGCATTATCTGGTCGTATGTAAGTGTTCCGGCTGCCAAGATGATTATTTGCTTTTGCCTCTCAGCAGGTTAATATCGCCGGACAACTGATAGATACCCAGTATCTTGGTGTCGGAGTTCTTTTTGGCGCGGTTATATGCCGGTTTGGAGATGTAGCCCTGTCCTTTTGCGGCATCAGTGCCTTTTGCGCGAATGACGTAGAAGTACGCTCCTTCGGCAGCGGGGCGACCGTTAATCGTGCCGTCCCAGCCTTTGGCGGGATCCGTCCAGTCATATACGAGTTTGCCCCAACGGTTATACACCCAACAATGGAACTCTGCAATCGATTTATATGCCACACGGAACTCGTCGTTCTGACCGTCACCGTTCGGGGTGAACACGTTCGGCACGTCAATAAACGACTCCGTGATAGCTACGGTCATTGTCATCGAGTCAGCTTCGCATAGTGCGTTTCTCACCTTGCAAATCACTGTATATTTGCCGGGTTCGGAGAATATATGCCGGATATCCTGATCGTGACGGGTAACTGTATTCGACGGACCGACAATCGTCCACTGATAGAACTCTGTTGCCGGAGTAGGGTTGGAGTAGAATGCCACATCCAACGGCGCACTATACTGGTTGGTCTCAACCAGTGTTTCGCTGGTCGGACGTTTTGGCTCATTCTCCTCTTTCGTTCCTCGAGACGTAGAGGCTATATGCGTCAATTGCAGATTGATAGCAATCACTTGATCAGTCGGCAGTTCGGTTTCTATGCATGCAGGTTCAAGCCCCAATTCATAACGAATAACTGAGTCGTAGCATAGGCTGACAGGTGTCGCGCCGTACAATGCCGGCATATAGTAGTTGCCGGTTTGCAATTTTTCGTCGTTCATCTGCGCTGCAGAATCAGCCCACATCTCCCCGTTCCAGGTAAGCGCGTTGTACGAGATTGTACAGGCTCGCTTGTATATACCTGTTGAACCGTCCGGACGAGTATAACTGAGCGGCTTGGCATCATTCGTCTCTTCCGGCAAGGTTAAGGTCGTTGCCTCGCATTCCGCAGTCAGGGTGATTGTGTTGATGACCGGCTCGCTGTACAAGAACGCATAAACCGGTGCGTACTGCTCGTCATCCTTCTTGATGTAATAGCCGCCATCGTCGGGATAGATCTCGTCGGTGTTGGTATAGACGACCTCGTTGGTCTTTGTGGAATACCAGTTCACCTCGCCAATCTTCGATTTGAGGTGTATCTCATCCTTGAAAATCAGCAAGGTATCTTTGTTGTTAACGACCTGCGTCGCTGTGCCTACGCTTTCGATGTTCATCGATTGTTGTGCGTAAGCTACAGCGGCAAACAAAGCCGTCAGACTTATGAAAATGATGCGACGCATTATTTGTTTACTTGGAAGCGTGTGTTACCGTTCTGTAGGAAATCTACAATCTGTTTGGCGGCTGCTATACCGGCGTTGATGTTTGCCTCAGCAGTCTGCGCACCCATCTTCTTCGGCGTAGCGAAGTATCGTCCGGCAAACTGCTCGCGGAACGTGGCATCAGCTGCGGGCATAATGTCCGTCATGTACTTCAAGTCAGCGCGCTCCTGCATCAGGCTGATCAATCCCGGCTCGTCAATCACCTCTTTGCGTGCGGTGTTCACCAGCACGCCGCCTTTCGGCATCAGGTTCACGAGATCATGGTTGATGCTATTCTTCGTCTCAGCGGTTGCAGGAATGTGCAGACTTACGATGTCGCAAGTCTTGTACAGTTCTTCTGCCGAGTGGAGTGGAGTAACGTTGGCTGCTACCATTGCCTCATCGGGGCAGTAAGCGTCGTACGCATAGACTTGCATGCCGAAGCCTTGTGCAATACGAGCCACGTTTCGTCCTACGTTTCCGAAGGCATGAATACCGAGTTTCTTGCCCAGCAGTTCTGTGCCGCTCGTGCCGTTATAGAGGTTACGTACGGCATAAACCATCAAGCCTAAAGCCAATTCGGCAACCGCATTGCTGTTCTGACCCGGTGTGTTCATTGCTACTACGTTGTGTGCGGTAGCGGCGTCAAGGTCGATGTTGTCGTAACCTGCACCGGCACGAACAACGATCTTCAGTTGCTTAGCGGCATCCAACACCTCGGCATCCACAATGTCCGAACGGATGATCAATGCGTCAGCGTCTGCCACGGCTTCAAGCAGTTGTAGTTTGTCTGTATATTTCTCCAAGAGAGCCAGTTCATAGCCGGCGCCCTCTATCACCTCGCGAATGCCGTCAACGGCTACTTTCGCAAAAGGTTTTTCTGTTGCTACTAATACTTTCATTTTATTCACAAGTGTTGTGAAGAAATCGGCTGGTGCCGTTTTCTTCCGGGTTGGTTCTGAATGATGAAACGAGAAGTAAGGCATATCAATGAAGTTTTTCGAACTCCTTGATGCAATCCACGAGTGCCTGCACGCCTTCCAGATCCATCGCGTTGTAGCACGATGCACGGAATCCGCCTACCAGACGGTGACCCTTGATACCTACCATGCCGCGCTCGGTGGCGAACTTGAAGAACTCGTCTTGCAGATCTTCGTAACCGGGTTTGAATACGAAGCAGATGTTCATGCGACTGCGGTCTTCCTTGTTGAGGATCGTCGGTGTGAACAGCTTCGATTCATCGAGGCACTTGTACAGCAAGTCGGCTTTGGCTTTGTTGCGCTCCTCAATCCACTTTACACCACCGTTGGCTTTTAGCCAGCGCAGAGTGAGTAGTGCCGTATATACCGGCAATACCGGAGGCGTGTTGAACATCGAACCGCCGTCGATATGCGTCTGATAGTTCAGCATCGTCGGGATATAACGGCTCACTTTGCCCAGGCAGCTCTCTTTGATGATCACGAACGTCACACCAGCCGGAGCGAGGTTCTTCTGAGCACCGCCATATATAATGTCGTATTGGCTCACGTCAATCGGACGGCTGAGGATGTCGGACGACATATCGGCTACCAAAGGCACATTGCCTTTCTTCTTGTAAATCTCTGCGAGTTTCTCGTCGCTGATCTCCGTACCGAAAATCGTGTTGTTGGTTGTGATGTGGAAATAGTCGGCATCCTGCGGAATCTCATAATCCGTCGGGATTGAGTTGGTGCTGGCGGCTACTTCAACTGCCTCGCCGAAACCTTTGGCTTCCTTCAGGGCTTTCTTGCTCCACACGCCGGTGTTCAGGTAAGCGGCTTTCTTTTCCAACAGGTTGAATGGAACCATGCAGAACTGAAGGCTTGCGCCGCCACCGAGGAATAGTACGCGGTAACCTTCGGGTACGTTCAGCAACTCTTTGAACAGTGCTTCTGCTTCATCAACTACCGGCTGGAAATACTTTGCACGGTGGCTGATCTCCAGAACAGAAAGTCCTTCACCTTGAAAATCCAGAACAGCCTCTGCTGTCTGCTTAATTACTTCTTGTGGCAGGATACTCGGGCCTGCATTAAAGTTGTACTTTTTCATTTTGGTATTATTGTTTATCTTCTTTTCTGTTAAATCTGCTTAATCTGTGAACCATTTGTTCGCTATATACGTGCACACACGTACAACGCGCATGCGCGCATATCTTTTATAGGTCATAGCGGAAATGTGGCATGTAGCCCATTTCCGCTAATTGTGGTTGACTCTCAATTTGCCGAACGCGCTTATTCGCCGAAGTCAGGAGTAGCAGTTGATGTCTGCTGCTCGGCAGCTGCGTCTTGCACCTGGCTCTGGATTGCACTTTCGCCGGCTTGTTGCAGCTCGCGTACTTGCTGTTTGTGTACGCCTACGGCGAGGATGCTCAATACGGCAATAACTGCAATCAATGTCCATGTGGCTTTCTCAAGGAAGTCGGCTGTCTTCGGAGCACCCATCACTTGGTTGCCACCTGCAAAGTCTGCTGCCAAACCGCCACCCTTGCTGTTCTGGATCAATACCAACAATACCAACAGGATGGAGGCAATAATAATCAGTGTGATAAATAATGTGTACATATTCTTTTATTAGTTATTTTTTCATTCGTTTGGAGGCCCCGACACAACTTGTTGTGGTGGGGAAGAGCTGAGGCAACCGTGCGCTCTATGACGCCGAGCGTCATCTGTCAGCGGGGTTTGCCGAAAGCGAGCGCAAAGATACAAAATATTTTTGATATTTGCAAATATTTCCGCTATTTTTTTACCTTTCAATTGTCAATAATCCAAAATTGTCAATCAATTTGTCAATTGTCAATTTGTCAATCGTCATTTGTTTACCATCTGGCTACCGTGTCGTTGTATATACTTTCCGCCAACTCTGTCACCATAGCGGTGCACAACTCGTCCTGCACTTCGGTCAGTAGTCGTGACGAGTTGAAGGTCTGAAATGCGCTGTACGTCTTCTCAAAACTCTCTTCCGGGGCTTTGTTGTTTGTGAACCGCACGCGGATAGTGACAGTCAGTTTCGTTTCAGCGGCATAACTGTCTGCCGAAATCGCCATCGGCGTCAGGCTGTAGTCGGTAATCTCGCCTTCCAGTTCCATGTCGCCGTTGCGAGGCAGAATCTGCAAGCGCGTCTGACGCGAAAATATGTCTCGTATACCTTCCGACAATGCGTTGGACAGGTTAGGGTTAACCAACGCAGCATTGTTCGGGAAATCTGATATCGCTATACTCTGCGTCTTTGAATAGTCAATGCTCGCACCGTTAAACCGATAACTGATCAGGCACGACGGCATCGCAGCAATAACTATTGCCACAACAACTATCCTACTAATATACTTTCCAACTTCTTTCAACTTTCAACTCTCAACATTCAACTATTCAAAACTTTTTAGTTTCCTGTACAACGTCCGTTCGCTGATGCCCAGCTCTGTAGCTGCCGCTTTGCGGTTGCCGCCGTTGCGCTCCAGCGCTTTCTTGATCATCGCTTCCTCGGCGTCGCCCATGGTCTGCGGTTCATCAATCACTTCCGGCTGCTCACGCACAATCTCAGCCTCTTGCACTTCGGCTTCTTGATGTTCACTGTGATGTTCGGAGTAAGGCTTTCTGTTTCCTGTAGGCACGATCGCACTTGATGTCGGCATCGGGTTTCCCCCCGTTGCTGCGGCCATCTGGTGCTTGAGCTCGGCTATGTCGCGCTTCATGTCGAATAGCACTTTGTACAGCAGTTCCCGCTCGTTCATGTACGGATCACCACCCATGTTTGCCTGGGCACCGAACAGCGTGAGCTGTTGCTCCTGTTCGTTTGCCGGCAGGTATTTGCGCAGCGTTTCGGCATTTACCTCGCGGTTCTTCTCGAGCACGCAGATCTGCTCGGCTACGTTCTTGAGTTGCCGCACATTTCCGTACCAATAGTAACTCTTCAGTAGTTCTGTCGCCTCGTCCGTCAGTTGGATGCGCGGCATTGCGTATTTGTTTGTGAAGTCCGATGTGAACTTGCGGAACAACAGCGGTATATCCTCTTTTCGCTCGCGTAGCGCAGGTACGCGAATCTCTACGGCATTCAGTCGGAAATACAGATCCTCGCGGAATCGCCCTTCGGCTATCGCACGTTTCATATCGAGGTTCGTGGCTGCGACCACCCGCACGGATGTCTTTTGTACCTCGGACGAACCCATCCGGATGAACTCGCCTGTTTCCAACACACGCAGCAGTCGCGCTTGAGTAGGCAAGGGGAGCTCGCCTACTTCGTCAAGGAACAACGTGCCGCCGTCAGCCTCTTCGAAGTAGCCTTTGCGCTCGGCGCGCGCGTCGGTGTAAGCACCTTTCACATGCCCGAATAGTTCGCTGTCTATCGTTCCCTCGGGGATGGCGCCGCAGTTCACGGCGAAGTATTTCGCGTGCTTGCGCGGCGAGCACGCATGGATAATCTGCGGAAAATGCTCCTTACCTACACCCGACTCGCCGGTAATCAGCACACTCAGGTCGGTCACCGCCACTTGTGCAGCAATCTCTATATCCCGATCCAGCATCGGCGAACTGCCGATAATTCCGAACCGTTGTTTGATGGTCTGTAACTCCTGTGTAGTCATCTGCTTTTTGATAAAAAAAAGAACTCCGCTAAGTTTCCCTTCACGTCGTTCTTTAGTTTTTTTTCCTTTATCGGAGTCCCCGAAAGCAATCGTAAGATTGATTTTGGGGAGAGCGGAGGCAATCGTGCGCTTTATGACGCCAGGCGCCGTCTGTTAGCGCGATTTGCCGAACGCGTCGTGATCCATGCAGGATTCAAACCTGCAACCCCCACATCCGTAGTGTGGTACTCTATTCAGTTGAGCTAATGGACCATTGCTTCTACGAAAGCGGCTGCAAAAGTACAACATTTTTTTGATATATGCAAATTTTTCCCATAAATATCGCTATCTTCCCCCTGTTTTTTGCTTCTTTTATAAATCGTACCTTACAAATCAGCCTATTTCCAACTCCCTCCAATACTATTGCAAAATCGTAAAATTGCGCCTACCTCAACCCATTCAACAGTGCTTTCGCTGCCATCCTCTTTTTCCCCGGCAACTGCAATTCGGTGAGGCTAATCTCGCCGTCGGCGCATTGAAGGGTGATTGCGCCGTGGGATTTTTCGGTAGCAAAGACTTTGACGTTTTCGTAGGTTGTGCCGCCAATGGTCAGGTTGCACCACGCCGCTGGGTAGGGACTTAATCCGCGAACGAAGTTATGCACCTCGGCGACGGTCTTGGTGGTATCGATCTCACAGGTCTCCTTGAAGATCTTCGGCGCGGGGCGGAGATCGCCTGCGTTGATCTCGGCTTGCGGTGTGGTGGGCAGTGGCGTGCCTTCTGAGTCAGATTTGGCGATCAGATCTACTGTGCGGAGCACAAGGTTTGTACCGAGTTCCATCAATCGGTCGTGAACAGAGCCCACATTCTCGTCGTCGCCGATAGGAATGCGTTCTTGGAGGATGATGTTGCCTGTATCAATCTCGTGCTTGAGCATAAATGTCGTTACACCGGTTTCTTTGTCGCCGTTGATCACTGCCCAGTTGATCGGAGCTGCGCCTCTGTACTGCGGCAACAGAGAGGCGTGCAAGTTGAATGTTCCGAGCCTTGGCATTGCCCAAACAACCTCCGGCAACATGCGGAAGGCTACAACGATCTGGAGATCAGCTTGGTAGCTGCGGAGCTCTTCCACAAACGCCTCGTCTTTGAGCTTCTCCGGCTGCAATACCGGCAATCCTACTGACAGCGCGTACTCCTTGACTGCCGAATACTGCATGTGATGTCCGCGCCCTGCCGGCTTGTCGGGCATCGTTACGACAGCCACAATATTATATCCGCCTTCGACCAGTGCCCTTAACGGAGCCACGGCAAACTCCGGCGTGCCCATGTAGATGATTCTCATTTTCCCCATTGTAATTTATCTTTCAAAGCCTGAATAAACGAATGTTCCTCTAATTGCACCACCTTCGTCGTGTAAGGTGCTTTCTCGATGTGCAGTTGCACTTCGTTGAGCAGCGAACGGCTACGGCCGTCCACGGATAAAAGGTAGTTGCCGTTACGGCTGCTGAGCTTAAGGTCTATTGTCCAGTCTTCGGGAATAACCAGCGGTCGAACAGACAACCTGTGCGTAGCGATAGGTGACAGGATGATTGCCTTTACGTGCGGCTCCATTAATGGGCCTCCGACGCTCAGGTTATATGCCGTTGAACCCGTTGGCGTGGATATAACCAACCCGTCGGCTTCGTAGCAGTGTAGGGGTGAGCCGTTCACACTCACATCAATGGTGATCATCGATGACAATCCCGACTTCATCACCGCTATCTCGTTCAGCGCGTAGGGTGATGACAGGTGGCCGCCTTTGCCTTCCACGTACAGCAGCGAACGTTGCTCTATCGTGTAGCGCCCCTTGATGAGTTGCTCCATAATGATGTCCACCTGGTTTGTCTGCACCTCGGCGAGGAATCCCAGATGACCGCAGTTGATACCTACGATAGGGATGTTCTTGTTGCCGATGATCGACGCGGTAGTCAGGAACGTACCGTCGCCGCCGATAGACAACGCGAAGTCAATCATGTTCCCTTCTTCCGTGAATGCCCGCCATGCCTCGTCTTCCGCAGGGAAAGCCGGGTACTCTCTCAGGTTCATCTCTTGCCTGAGTTCTTGCGACAGATAGACATCTACCTGCCTGAGCTCCATAAACTCCAATAAGTGCGACACCTCATCCAAGGTGTTGTGTTTCATTGCATTACCGAAAATCGCTATTTTCATAAGCCTCTAATAGTTTTCGTAAATCATTCTTTAGTGCCTCGCTTGCCGAAACCAACGGCAGACGCACGTGATCTGTTGCCACGCCTTGTATTTGCACAGGGCGTTTGATAGCACAGAAATCAATCCGTGCGCACCGTCAAGCATCAGCGGAGCCGTCAGCCCGTCATCGCCTGACAGTACCACAAACTCGCTGCCTCGTGCTTCGCGGAGGATGGTGCGAATCTGTTCGATGTTGCCCGACGCCTCTTTCACGCCGATGATCTGATGCGGGTACGCCGCTGCCAGACGCAGCACCGTCTCCGGCAGCATGTTCACACCCGTTCGTCCGGGTACATTATACAGTATCACCGGAATAGGCGAAGCCTCGGCTATAGCCGCGAAGTGACGGTACAGTCCTTCTTGCTGCGGCTTGTTGTAGTAGGGGCAGACACTTAGTATTGCCGCGTAATCCCGCTTCAACTCCTCACGCAACAGTCCCAGCCGCTCCACAACCTCCTGAGTGCAGTTACCGCCCACGCCGAGCACCAACGGCACTCGTCCTGCTATATGTTTCACGATGAACTGTCGTACGTATTGTTGTTCGCGTGGTGTCATTGTAGCCGCCTCTCCGGTTGTGCCGAGTACAACCAGAAAATCCACCTTAGCCGCAATCTGTCTGTCCAACAGCCGCCTCAGTGCCGCCTCGTCCACCTTTCCTGTCTCCGTGAATGGCGTCACCAACGCTGTGCCTAATCCTTGTATTATTTGTTTCATTGCTTTCGACTTTTGACTTCCGACTATTGATTAATCATCTTCATAAAATGAATAACTTGCTCCGCAATCTGCTCCGGTTGTGGATTGTCTTTCAGGCTAACCATCATGTCGAGGATGCCTTGTTGGTCTTTCTCCTCTACCTCATTAAACCGCAGCCCTGCCTTGAATGTCGCATCAATAGCCATCACCAGGTATTGCGTCCCCAGATAGTAATGTGTACTCAAATCCATAAGCAGGTCAAACCGCTGCGAGGGTAGGGCACTCAGCGCTTCCTGACGTGCCTTGCCCATCCAGTTGAAGTCTTTCTTTGGCTCATAACCAACGACCTCCACCATTATTCCGTCTTTCTCCAGACGTTTAGCCAGCAATGCTATCCCCTTGTCATCCACGCCCTGTTCATATACCACAGCCACTGACCGAACCTTGCTGTAGTTCGGAAAAACCACCTCCCGTTGTGGCAGCCTTTTCTTTTTATATTTGAATAACCAATTGTCTATCATCGTCAATCTGTTTGATCTGTTATATCTGTGAACTATTCTTTAATCATCTCCAAGAATTCCTCTTCGCTGACCAGTTTGACACCTAACTCACGCGCTTTGTCGAGTTTTGCAGGCCCCACGTTCTCGCCCGCAAGGATGAAGTCCGTCTTCTTGCTCACTGAGCCGCTGTTCTTGCCACCGTAGTCCTCAATCATCTGCTTATACTCATCGCGTGAGTGCTCACTGAACGTTCCCGAAATAACAATCGTCTTCCCCTCCAGCACTTGCGGCAAACTGACTTCTGATGTCTGACTTCTGACATCTTCCAATTGCACTCCCGCTGCTTGCAGACGGGTGATGATCTCCAGATTGCGCAGGTCCGCAAAGTAGGCGACTATATTATCGGCAATCTGTTCGCCGACATCCTCGATGCCCGTTAACTCCTCTTTGCTTGCCCATTGCAGCGCATCAATCGAACGGAAACGTTTGGCAATCTTCTTTGCCGTCGTCTCGCCTACCATTCGTATTCCTAATGCAAACAGCACCCGTGCCCACGGCACTTGTTTGGAAGCCTCAATCGCTTGCAGAATGTTCTGCGCCGACTTCTCGCCCAAGCGTTCTTGGGTAGCCAGATCTTCCTGACGCAGGTCATAGATATCCGCTATCGATTGCAGTAAGCCCTTGTCATAGAGTAGGGCAATCGTCTCGCTGCCAAGACCCTCTATATTCATTGCCTTACGGCTCACAAAGTGCTCCAGTTTGCCTTTTAATTGCGGCGGACAACTCACCTCGTTCGGACAACGCCACGCAGCCTCGCCTTCCACGCGCACTAACTCCGTCCCGCATTCCGGACACACTTTCGGAAATTTGTAATTTGTGATTTGTGATTTGTCATTTTTAATTTCCGTTTCCTCTTTCCCCACAATCTTGGGAATAATCTCTCCGCCTTTCTCTACGTATACTCTGTCGCCTTCCGCGATGCCGAGTTGGCGGATAAAGTCCTCGTTGTGTAGTGTGGCGCGTTGCACCATTGTTCCTGACAACTGCACCGGTTCAAGGTTTGCTACCGGCGTCACTACGCCAGTGCGTCCCACTTGATAGGTGATCTGTTTGAGCAGCGTCAGTTGCCGCTCTGCCGCAAATTTGTAGGCTATCGCCCAGCGTGGCGACTTAGCAGTGTAGCCTAATTCTTCCTGTTCGGCGAGGTTGTTTACTTTCAGCACAATGCCGTCCGTTGCCACAGGCAGATTCTTGCGTTCGGTGTCCCAAAAGGCAATGAACGCCATC
>CADBAZ010000023.1 GCA_902792835.1 uncultured Bacteroidales bacterium | reverse complement strand
TTAACAATTTAACCATTTAACGTTTCGATGTCAATCGAAACCATTTTAACTCTTTAACGTTCACGTAGTGAACCATTTTTAACCCTTTACACAATGGCAAGAGTAACATTTGTAGATGCAATTGATACAGTGCGTGGAGCACTGGATGAAGTAAAGGACGGGCAGGCTAAGATCTATCGGGGGATGAGGACGGAAGTTGTATAAATCTTTACAACAGCAAGAGACGCCTTCCGAAGAAGACGTCTCTTTAGTGCTGTTCAAATATGCTACTATTCGCTTCACTTGGCTTTTCGCATACGCAAGCGTATGCAAATCACATAACCCAACGCCAGCAACAGCAGCACAAGCGGTTCGCCAATGGGCGTATTTTTGATAGTACCCATCGGATCATCATCATCGCTCGGCTTACCCCAACTCGTTCTGACTCTGCGCGGCGAACTGATCGGTCCACTGCCGTCAGACATATACGAGGTAGTACCTACTATAGGAGAGTACGACGAAGTCGAACGGAAGTTGTATGACGGCTGAACGTCATCACTGAATGTAGTCGTTCTGCCCCACGATGCAGGCTGCGTAGGCTGCTCGTAGGTGAACGCATGCGACAAGGTGCTGCAACACAGCAGCAAGGCCATTGTCAACCATTTATATGTAGTCAATCTTCCCTTCATGATCATCTCAGTTTTTGTCCGAACATCGTATATACATGCCCGTCACGTAGGATGAGCACATGTCCGTTGTGGATTACCTTTACTGCTGTAGCGCCGTCCATCTCAAAGTGGCTTGTTCCGTCAATATCTGTTGCTATCGCAGTACCCGGATCGTTGGGGTCAAAGCCGCGGCGACGGATATAGTACCGCGTCTCGTGACTCTGCTCCGGCGTAGGAATCTTGATGCATATACCATCGGCGATTGTCCGCTCACTGCCGGTCAGTGCATCGTAGAATACCAACTCTCCGTCGATATTGTTTACACCTGAGAACCACAATTCTGTTACCGGCTCAAACGGCACATCTTTCATCATATAGAACGATACCGGCACGTTCACTACCTCGTCCAACAAATCAATACACAGTCCGTAGGCACCCTCGGAGGCATAGATATTGAATAGTGTCGTCGGTGCGGATGAGTTGTACTCGTTGATGTTTATCGTAGTTAGCATAGCATCCTCGCCGTCACGTAACGCATTGTGGTAGCCTTGACCGACCAGCAGAGTCGATCTGCTTTCCTCCGTAAGCGGATTGATAGCAGTCACTTTCATGATACCTTGTCTCCGTCCTGTAGCACTCATACGGCTTGGCGCTGACGCACCGCGATCGCGTGCAGAAACGGTTACTACACGGCTGGCATTCAGCGTCACTTCCTTTGATGTAGCCGCAGATGCAGCCTTGAGCACTATCGCGTGCATAGGCGGCAGATACCGCAGAGGCTCCGTTATCGTGTCTTTTGTAGCGTCTGCCGTTGCTTTGTTTCTTGTTACATATGCACCACTTGCGTCAATGTAATCGAACTCATTCGAAAGTCCGGTGTTATCCGATATGAATCCCCAGATGTCGATATATCCCATCGTCGGGTTACCGAATACGAACTTGCTGGATTCTGCGCCATTGGTGAGGGTGTAGCTTTGCGACGCTCCATCGGGGTCGAATGCCAACTCACCGGCATGACCACCCTCTAATACCGCCTGCGCTTCACGCTTGGTTTGCAGGTTCTGCTCATAGAAATCGTACCATATTTGACCGTTTTGGTCGTAATAATAGTAGATGTCATCGTTCTTCGGAAGACGTATCACGGCATTGGGTTCCCTTCCGGATGCGGTTCGGGTAAAGACTGCCCAGCCACTTGCCGATGGCAGCGGCAGTGACATGACATTGGTAATCTTTGCCCATTCGGTATCGGCGGCAACGGTATCGCTCTCACTGTTATTGCCATCTGCCAAGTGTATGGACTCACGACTATAGAGCGATATCCAGAACGATGCATTGCCGGTATTCTTGTTACGTCCGTTGTCATCGAAGGATCCTACTTCCCATGGCGAGGTTTGATTGCTGATGTCGGCATTCGCCCGGAAGATATCACCGCTGAGCATACCCTTGACTGGTGTCGAGCGCAATGCCCACTTTTCTTGAGGTGTACTCAAATCAATCACCGCCTTGTTGTAATTCATCCGCTGTTGTTGTCCCATCGCAGCCCCCGGCATAAAGCGGATGACATTACACTTATTGTACTCAAAGCCTATCTGCTTGATTGAATCGTACGATGCTTTATCTTCGAGGTCGGGCAATACCGGATAGGGGAGTCCATCAGACATAGCGGGTATAATAACATTCGAACTTGCCAGAGGCACGAAGTGCGCCTCGTCGTGAATCTTCTCGTTCCGAGCGTTGATTCCTATCCAGTTATCGGGATTATTCCATGCGCTACTCTTCTCACTCTTCGGCTCCCAGCGGACGTAATCAGGTACTACCGACAGAGTGAACGGTATCACACCTATACGGCAACTGCTCGCATCAGCAGGATCAACAGTCAAACTACCGTTAGAACGATTCATCAAATTGATGTTGAAGGTGTAGCTGTAACCTGCACGCATGGTATAATTATTATCCTCTGCAGGGCGCATGTACAGGGTATCACCGCTTACGTAGTAGCCAGTGTTTGAACCTCCCATTACCCACTCCCGATCAGGCAGCAATCGGAGGGTATGCAGGGCTTCGAGATACTCAGGATCATCCGTCTCACGCAGTTCAATGGAATGAATAGCGACACCGGCAGAAGTTTCTATATCTCCGGTAATTTGCGGTTGGGCAAGGGAATCAATACGTACGGCTACTTGCTGATTGGCAGCCAATTCGTTGGCGAGTATTCCCATCGGCTGTGACTTCTGCGTAGCATCGCGATAAATACCTCCAAGTGACATCGGAATAATTCCTCCCGCCGTAGGCGCGATATTAATCAGTACAGGATTCGGACAAACATCTACATTCGCATTGTGCATAGCATCCGAACCGGTGCCGACGATAGGGAATACAACGTATCGCAGCTCCTCACCGGTCATCAGCGTAGCAGTAAGCTTTGGCTTGTACATGATTAGGAAACCGTTGTTAACCAGATGGCTGAGAATAGTATATGCATCCAATGTGTTATCCGATAGCTCTATTCCTTGGGTTTTCTGGTAGTTCTGGATACGTATCATCTCATTGCGGCTTACTGACGAGAAGTTTGGTGCAAACTGGTTGGCATTCGTGCCGGATGTAGGCTCACAACGCAGAATGTCTTTGATCACCTTCACTATATCGCTATAGTAATAGCCATAACGTGCTTTACTGGATTCTTTGGCTGTATCGCCGAACAGCAGCCAGTCGTTCTGACACGAACCGTTGAGGTCGATAGGTGCTGCATTGTCGGGATATAGCGAACCCTTGACGCGCATAGCGATATCGTAGGTTGTGTTGGCGCACTGACCTGCAACCTGCTTACCTGGTTGCTCCTTACCATTGAGTTCAAGCACTATATGGCTGGTTACTTTCAACTCACTGGTCATAGCGCATATACTGTTGGTTAACTGCCCGGGGTGAAGTGACATGCGCACTTTGTAATTGATGTCAGAAGCCATCTTTGCCTTATGAATGACATACATTACCGGACGTATCACGCCCTCAACATCCTCCTCGAAGATGTAACCTTGTCGGAACAAGGGGGATTCCTTCTCTCTCTCCGATGCCTCAACGCGGGCAACAAGATCGTGCAAGTTGTCGAAGATCAATTCGCTGGCAGTCGGGACAAAATCACGTGCCGGCATGGGTATATATCCGTAAATCATCTTCGGGGTGCCACCGGCATCGGTTTCATTCAGGTAATGATCAATCAACTCAACATACGTGGTATCTCCATCCTTCGCTTGCTGAATGGTGTAATATACATTTTTGCCATTGTAGGCATCGTTGGTGAAGCCCTGGTAGTCGATACGGAGCACTACTTGCGTAATGGAGTCATTCGTTGCGTTCTCAACGCATTCTGTATTTGCCTGATATGCAATGAGCGGCGGTTTGGTGGCAAACAGACACATGTCATCAATCACAAAGTCATTGCCGTCCCAACTCGATGACATATTGTATATACGCACGCGGAAATGACTGAAATCACTCCTATCTTGGAGGTTGACGGGGAAGTATATCTGATACCACTGACTTGATGTCGGTAGATCACCCGTCATGTAGGTGGTAATATCTTCCCATGTCGAACCGTTCGTCGAGCCTTGTACACTAAAGGTGAAGTTCGGCTCTGACTTACCATTTACAGCGTCTTCTGACTTACTTTTCTGATTACTGCAGTTGCCTACATAGCAGGAGAAGAACATCTTTTGTCCTTCGCACAGTTGAGTAGTCAGCGAGAGTGCTGCTACCTGACCGGCAGACGACATGCCGTCGCAATAGATCATATAGCCGTTCTCTGCACCACCGTGCTGCTCCATCGTGTACCAATATTTTGAGTACGGAATCTTGTTAATCAAACCATACTCACCCATGTTCGGGAAGTCTGATTGCTCATGCAGTCGGTTGTGCGGCAGGTCAGCCGTCTCGGGATAGGTATAGCCGTACGAGGCATCTGCCCATGGCAGCGGATGAGGATACACCTTATAATTGCTACCCGGCTTGTTGTAGTCGAAGTTCAACCGCTCCAATACCTCGTAGTTCTGCTCTATCTCATCGTTGGTGATGATGGCTTTCTTGACACCACTGGTGGATGTTTCCAACTTCGGACCGTACTTGGTGGGATTATGATAGATTACCTTGTAGCGGCAGATGTTGAACATATAGTCACCGTCCGGCGGTGTTTCCGGATCGTTACCGCCAAGTATCGGACTCTTTCTACTGCGCGAACGCAAACAATAGTACACGGTATCAAACTCCTGACCAGCCGTAATATTTTCTTTCTTCGGTACGATGAGGAAGTCGTTTTCATCGGTAATCTTATGCGTACACCTTGTATATTTTTGTGTTGTGGTATCATAGGTGTACCATAAGCAGTCGGCATCCCAGCCGCCGCACCAGATCATTGAGTCCTGACGACTCCAGCCATCCTTGTCCTTTTCCGAACTCATACTACTCCAGTTGTCGTCGCGCATGTAGTAACATAGCAAGGACTCTGAGTGCTTGCCTTTCACAAGATTCGCATAATTATAGCGTTGTTCCGTAGAGAGCAGCAATTGGTAACCAATAGGTGCCATAACAACATGATCCTCCATGTAACGCTCACTCGCTAACGTATATGCACCATAGTCGTCTTCTTGAATTGCGCTCTTGTAGCTCTCCATAGTGGCCGCCATCTCTGTCCACGGGCGCAGTTCAAATACCTCGCGTAGCGAGAGGGTAGGTTCCGGAATAGCTCGCATCGTATCGAGTCGTGCAGTATCTACTTGGTTCTTCTGCGATACGGACATCGGCAAACGATCGTAGTAGTTACTTATATCTACAGCATACGTAAGGGTCGGCTTATCCCTCATGCCGTTTTCCTCGGTAGCAGTAGGAGGTGCCACTAATGCCGTCTTACAAGGCGGATCAAGTCGGATATCCTTATAAGCGCTGGACTTGTAATGGAAGACGGTATAGCGACCATTGGTCACGAGTTTCTTTTCTCCTTCAGGATCTTCAGGGTCTACAGGCACCTCGTTACCAATGATACGGAACGGATAGTTATATTTGACATTATTGTTACTGCTATTAACACCCATATTCAGTGGCTTTGTACGCCAATTTGCCTCCGGTATATCGGTATCACCTATTCCTACTCCTCCTTCGCGGAACCATCGCCACCATCCGAAGAAGTGACTCTCACGAACCGGCAGCTCAACATTCTGTTCGGGATAGTAATAGAGGATTCGCTTGTTCTGATGTACCCGCTGCATACCTTGTGCATCCAAAGCATCGCCGGAAGCACCGGTACTATGCACAAGGTGCTGGTTGTTGGCGTATGCATACAAACTCGGTTGCGATACGGTAACACGGAAATTGACAAATCGTATTTTTTCATCTACCGTTACGATGTACGCAATATAGATATATGCGGAACGCGGCGCACGAATACCGTCCTGAGTACACTGTACGGTAACAGTTCTATCGGTTTTTCCGCTGATTCGGCACCAATCCGGTTCATCACCATATGCATCTATCAGTCGCACTTGGGCGAGGGATTTGTTGTTCAGATGCATACTGCTTTTCAAGTCCTCAACATCTGCATCCTGCACTGCTACTTGGGTATTATTTACATCCAGCACGTTCTTACCGGTGTGGCGTTCTGTGCCGAAGGTAAAGGTGTGGGATACAGGATCGGTGATATCGTTAGGGAAGGTATAGTTATACTCATCCCCCTCCACGGTACAAACGATCGAGTCGTATTCTTCGATATGATAGGTTGTACGGATCAACGGTATCTTGAGTTCCGCATCTTTAATGGACTTGAAACTGCTCCAATCCTGTGCAAATTTGTACTTCGGTGCGTCTTTGTCCAGCGAGATAACTACATGCAGCGTATCAACGATATTAACGTACTTGCCTTTGAACTTGACATTTGTCGGGCTGGTAGTAGCGCTGGAAGTCGAAACGGTAGTTCTCAGGTCAGTGGTATTGAGTGTATTACTCAGTCCGCTCACAGCAGGGTAAGGAGTAGAGCCGGCATCGAAGGTACGTGCATCAGGAATGCGGGTAATGGTATAACCGGTTTTCCATTCCTGTGAAAGATCAATCAGGTCGGCTATATCCTCCTCGTCTTCCTTGCACAGATCCACCTGCTTGTTATTCACCAGCATGGAGTACTCCTTATACGCCTTATAGCGCGTACGGATGTACACACTCATGTTCGTGTTGTAACCGAAGGTGGCTGATGAGCGCTCAGGATACGTATGTTTTTGGTGTATATAATACTCTTGCTTCGGATAACTCCACGAGAAGACAGACGCCTCATTTACATTACTTGTCAATACTAACGCACTGCCTGTGAACTTCAGCCACTTGTTAGAAAGATACCTGACCTTCACTTGCTCCTCTTCGTTGGCATTCGCATTGGTATAGACATTGACATATTCGTAAGTGAAATAGGAGTATCCTGTCTCATGAAGACCCGCCGCAGCACCAACCTCATCCCCAAGCATTTTGAGATAGCGGTTTACGCCATCCTGAGTTTGCAGTTTTACTTGATTTATGTCAGCTTCATTATAGCTAAAGTGCCACGGAGTAATATACTTTGCATCGCTGTTCTCCGCATCAGCTGAACCCTTCACCAGACGAACGTCAGTCGTACCTTCTTTGTATAGGGTTGTACCTTTTTGATTGTACTTACGGAAGATCAGTCCGCCGGTACCGGCCATGATATAATACTGCTTACCGTCATAATTTACCGACCAGATCAGTTCGTCTCCCTCCAACGAGGTTTGTATCAACGGTACGCTCGCTGTTACTGGATACGGTACACCGTTGATAGTGACGGTCGTTGAGATTTTTAGTGAATCAATATTGTCCGCCGTCTTATTCTCCTCGCGTGTTTCAAGAGTAACCTGTTGGCTAACAGCGCCTCCTTCGGGAATAGCGAAGATACCTCCGGTTGAGAACGAGCATGCACCCGGACCGAGAGCCAAACTGGTTGTTATGTCTTCAGGCTCTAACTCTATTTCGTCCACTACCGTGTTGTTTATATCCAAGATCTTGCAAGTCCTGTAGTTCGTGACTTTGAAGTTTACCGTTTGGCTGTTACCTGCCAAGGGATTGAACGTATATTTTTCGTCCACAGGCGTGAGTACCGGATGGAAAATGGTGTCCCCGTGGTGATAGGTGTTGGTGTGAATGATAATATCGCGGTAGCGGGATGAACCTTTCAGATGCAGATTGGCTGCACGGTCATTCCAGCGACCATAGTATTTCTTGATTTTACTGATTCCACCCTGCGTGAGTGTGATTCGCAAGGTATCGTAGATGTCAACATATCTGCCTCTGTATTTCACCTCCATCGGGCTCTTACTGCCACTTGTGATGTAACGGCTATACTCATCCGCCAACTCCATACTCGGTCTGTCTTGAACATCTACCGAGGTCACACGTGCATCACGAATGAAAGCGATACTCTGTGTCAAACGAAAATCCGAAGATGATGCTAAATCTCTGCTTGTCGAATATATCTTATCGTTGTTCGGATGGAAGTACACGGTATCCGCTCCGACACGCATAAATGCCATGAGCTGCTTACCGATCAGTTTCAACCATACAAGCTCGCTTGGCAAAGCCTCTGTATGATAACCGAAATCTATTCTGTCATGCCATGCTTCCGTGGTGTCCGGAAGAACGACGAAGTACTCGTCGGCAACATTGATAGTAGCTATGTCGAACACAGTAGCAGTGCTCGGATCAACACAAGCGTCGAACTGATTTTCCGAAGCGTTATATTTGACGTATTCTCCTTCGCCATTGTTTCCGCGGATCTTTAATGTCAGTTCATCCGGATGACCCACAGGATCATCCTCTTCGACATAACGGGTTGATTGCAGTTTGGCGCCACTGATGTACGGCTTTTTGAAGTCAGGCCAACCGGTCGTCGTAGCGGTGCTCGTGGTCTTGAACAGACCTGCCCATGTATCGTTCGCCAAGATCGTGTTCGGAGAAGTATAATACAAACCGAGGTACTCGTCTTTACCCGGCTTGAAAAACTCGTAGTAGGTCAACGAATCTATAGCGCCCTTCACCGTATAATGCCTTGGATCCAAGACGAACTCATTGTTCTCCAAGTGGCGCTCCTCCTCAGGCATACCTGCTTGATACCCTTTCACCTCATTTGACGGATGGCGTAACTCAAAGGAACTGAGGAAATTTGGATCATTGTTATTTACATCTGCCATACCTTGCCATACATTCGTCCAATCGTCATAATGACGGGCACGCGAGTAACGCGGCGGCTTGGCACCCGGGTGAGTCATATAGTATCGCTTGCCATCCGTATGAATAAACGACAGCGCAACGTTATACGATCCCTTATACGTACCTTGGGCATATAGCGTGGTTGTGCCTTCGGGCAGGTCAACGACAGCACCCGAATTGTACTTTGTACCGGTGCCATCGGCGTTGGTAGTCCAATAGCTGAACGTATAGTCGCTACTGACCTCAGGAGTCTGAATAGTCACGCTTGTCGAACCATAAACCGGATACTGATCCGAAAGACGCACGCCATGTAATCCGTTGCTTTCGTAATGGATATGTCGACTGGGGTTCGCCAACACGAATTCGATATGACCGTTCGGATCGGTATCGTTAGTCGTGATTCGCGCCCAACCGGAATGATCGGTTACCTCCAATTCCGGATGACCCGCTACCGGTACAGACGTACCTGTTACAAACTCACTCCAACCTGCCACATCTGCACCCGGATCCGACTCGCTGAACTCCGCACCGGTCATTAGGGTGGCTTTGATTTTGAGTTTGGACCAATCCTCGGTGATCGTCCACATTTCATCACATATCCATACGTTCTCGCTCGTTTGGCGCAAGCGTACGTTCTTGCCCGTGCTGACCTTCAGAAAATATCCCGCAGGCTGGAACTTAACGTTAAGGTTATCGACATTGGATGTGGTGTCTATTATCATTCGTCCGCATGCTCCGGCAGGTGCATATTTACCTGCGAGACTATACATCGGCAATTGGCGAATTCTTGCAAATTCTGATTTGGCTGTGCTCGACCCCAAAGGTTCAGAAGCTAAGGGGGGAGTCGGTGAACTGCCGTTACGGTAATCATCATCGTAACCTACGTAGTACATTGAGCTATCCGAAACAGGAACTTTCATTAGTCCGGTTTGGTATTCCTTTGTTTCTCCTATCCTGTCCATGCGGAACAGACGATCCATTGTATATACCGTCTGCGCTACGGTACTATCCGTCCATAGTAATGTTGGATTCGTTCCGGGACCTTTACGGTACTTTATTCCGCGATACTGCTCGTCATATGCAAAGAAATACGTATTAGGGCAAGCGACAATCGGGTCGTCTAACAGATAAAGACGGAAGATTGTACGAGGCGTTGAGTTGTGGTCGGGGCTTTTTGTGTCATGGGCATATGCATAAGCTGTTCGACCCGAGTTAATGTTTCCGCAACGCTTTCCGGTTATTGTTGTTTTGGTCGTATTTATGGTTACTACGGCAGCATTGGTATAGGATACTGGACCATTGAAACGCGGAATCTCCAACCAATAAACCTCACGATAGGTCATACCCAAAAAGCCCGTACCCGTTCTGCCGTTGAATGTTGTTCCTCTTCCCATGGTGTTGCCCGGGTCAAAAGAAACAATTCCGTCATAGTCGGTAGGTATGACGAATACAACATCGCATAGCTTGGAGTTTTTCCACGCTTCTTCTCCCTCTTCTGAGGTCAGATCACCATAGAATTTATATAGATCATTCGTGCTCTTGGTTGTTTGTATAGTTCTACCGTCATTCCACATGGTATAGGAGATACCGCCCAAAGAGTAGTTATTACCACCTTGCACACGCGTCAATGCCGTATCCACTGTCCAAATAGACATCTCCGACGGCTTGGTAACATTGCCTTGAGGAACAAGCTTGAGAATATACGACGCGGAATCGTACGTGAAATAGCTATCTCCCTTATAGCGCGAATAGTTCTCAACGAAATATTCTTCGCCCTCGTCTTCTACGCCGTCTTTATCCTTATCCACCCAAACCGACAGCAAGAACCGGTCATCCTTTTGCAGGTTAACCACCAAACCGCCATCCGTCGGAGTAAAACCCGCACCGAACATACGCGTCGGCATCAGCAATGCCAACAACAGTAACAACTGCACACCACGCGTGCAAAAACGATTAAGTATATTATAATTTCTCATACTCATAACCAAATTTGTTTAATCCTAATACCTTTATTGCTTAATACTGCTTAGTACTAATAGCAATTAGTAGTTATACCAACAGTAATTAGCATGACCTCATGCTAATTCATGCTAAGGTGGGCTTATAATCGCTACAAAATTACTAAAAATATGGCAAATATCCAAATTTTTACCCGTTTTTAAATAAAAAAACGCATGCAAATCATAAAATTGCTACATCCACGTGCCTACATTTGCCGAATCCGCCAGACTATATACCTTTGTTTGTCATCTCTATATTGCATCTCGCGCAACCTTGTTTTGCAATGCTCATTTTGCATCCGGAAGGCTCGTGTTTAGCTCGTGTTTATGTTATGAATTGCAAAGTTACGAAATTTTTTCACATACGCAATACCCGCATGCGAATGTTTACGCAGAATTCACTTTTTATGTAATTTTTTTACGCAGACTTCACTTTTTATGTAATTTTTTACACTAGTGTCCACTATAAATTATGCCATTGTTACATCCACAAATTGAGCGCGACGATTTGTTTTTGTCTGTTTATTGCTTTTGAATGCTTTTAGTCGTTAGACTGCGGAATTTAGTAGTAAAAACTGTCTGTGAGCTTGCTTACAAGCAGGTTTTAGTATCAATTTACCTGGGGTCCCCAAAGTAAACCGAAGCCGAAGGCTGTTTGCTTTGGGGAGAGCGAAGGCAACTGTGCGCTTTATGTCGCTGAGCGACATCTGTAGCGCAGTTTGCCGAACGCGAAGCTGAGCTCAAAAGCATTCAAAAGGGTTTATGTATGTTTTTGTTTTATTTTAGTGGACACTAATGAATTTTTTACGCAGAATCAAATAACGTTGACGAATTGCAAATTTAGGGACGAAATTTCCGAAATGCATGTCAGGGGCATGTTGGGGCATGTCAGGGGCATGTCGGGGGCTCATCGGGGTTTCGTCGTATCCCACCACTACCTATATATACTATGTATATATCCCGTGATTTTGATTCCTGCTGCATAATTTCGGCAAAAAATCCCCACAAATAGCTATTGCAAATGTCAAAAAATTGTTGTACCTTTGCTGTGCTTTTTGCGAAGAGAATTTTTTTGTTCACAAATTTATCAGTTTTAACAGATTACAGTGGATACAAAACCTTTATATATTACAGTGGTCGGACTCGATGGCAGCGGCAAAAGCGCTGTTATTGAGCGACTTGCATCGCCGGACAGAGTGTTTGCCGAGTGTTCGTCGCACGAACAGATGGATCACCTGACCACACCGACAGATGTCGTGCTGCAAGTTGTGGATGCGCTGCGACTCCGGGAGTGCCTGCAGATGACTCCGTCGTTTATGGAGCACCGGCACCCGATGATTATAGCCATCAATAGGTACGACTTGCTGCTCCAAACCGGTCACAGCCTTGATCTCGCAGCATTCCGCGAACAAACCGGCGTACCTACTCTACTCGTCTCAACCGTAACTGGCGAGGGTTTGGACGAGTTGTCAGCGATGCTGACGAAAGTCGGAAGTCGAAAGTCGGAAGTCGAAAGCAGCGAAGAAATACCCTTATTTGGTCAGGAGCGGTTCATTGTCCACGGTTGGGAACAAACCGACGAGGAAGCCTGGCACGCCTATATGGAAGGTTTGCTCATGCAGGTACTCGTTCACCCCGAAACAGATACAGCCACATGGGAGGAACGCGTCAACCGCATCCTGACGAACAAGTGGACAGGATTCCCGATCTTCTTTGCCGTGATGGGATTCGTATTCTGGTGCACATTCGCCATCGGTGCCCCTATACAGGACTGGATGCAAAGTGGCGTGGACTGGCTCTACGACTGGATTGTAGTCACTATACCCGACGGTTGGCTGCGCAGTCTGCTGGCGGACGGTGTAGTGCAAGGCGTAGGCTCGCTCGTCACGGCGCTGCCGAACATTATCATTCTTTTCTTCTGCCTGAGCCTCATTGAAGACATCGGCTATACAGCACGTATTAACTTCCTTATGGACAGGATAATGCACCTCATGGGCTTGCACGGACGGAGTTTCTTCCCGCTGCTGATGGGCTTCGACTGCAACGTGCCCGCCATCATCGCCGCACGCGATCAGATACCTAACCCCAAGAACCGCGCCGTAACGATGCTGATGGTACCGTTCATGAGTTGCTCGGCACGACTGCCGGTGTATATACTGCTCATCAGCACGTTCTTTGAGCATCATCACGCCTTAATCCTCGCCTCGCTCTACCTACTTGGCATGTTGCTTAGTTTCGTGATGGCGTTCATCCTCAAGAAGACCAAGTGGTTCCGCACGACGGAAGAAGACTGCGTCAACGAGTTGCCGGATTTCAAGTTGCCGTCGCTGCGCTCCATCACCGCGCACGTTTGGCACCGCGTCAAGGATTTTCTGCAAAAGATCACCACCGTTGTTCTCTTTGCCTCGATCATTATCTGGGCATTGGAGTTCTTCCCTGCCGGCGATATCAATGCTATGGAAGAATCCTGGTTGGCAGCAATCGGGCACTGGCTCGAACCATTGATGGCTCCGCTTGGCTTTGACTGGCGAATGTGTGTCTGCTTGATGACCGGTATTCCTGCCAAAGAAGCCATTGCCGCAACCTTCGCGATCCTGTTCGGCTACGACCTGACAACCATGGCGCTCGCACCCGGCACCGCGTACGCGTTCCTTGTCTTCATCCTACTATACTTCCCTTGCGTAGCCACCGTTTCCACGCTCCGCAAAGAGATAGGTTGGCGTTGGGCGGCATTCTCCGTCATCAACTCCCTGCTCGTCGCATGGCTCGCCGCATTAATTTTTAACATGATTTTATGATTCAGAAGATTTTCACCATAGTAATTGTACTCGCTGCGGCTGTAGGCATGTACCTTGTCATTCGCCGTCAGCGTCGTGCTGATTGCTCCAACGGCTGCACGGGCTGCCCCTTGGCATCCAACTGCAACAAAGCCGCTCTTATTATCGCCTTCATCGCGCTTTCTATCCCTATGCGCGCTCACCTGCAAGGCATAGTCTATGACGACCAGGGTCTGCCCCTTGCCGGAGCGAATGTCTGGTGGGCGGAAACGACGGTTGGCACAACGACCAATGCCGACGGGCTCTTCGAGATTGAACCGATCCGCCAAACCAAACTCCTTGTCACCTCGTTCCTCGGTTACCGCAACGATACCACGCTCGTCAAAGACCGCAAACCCTTGGCAATCGTACTCATCCCTGACAACCAGCAACTTGACGAAGTAACCATCGAGGCACGCCGGCAATCGGTCATCAAGTCACGATTCTCGGCGTTCGATGTCGAGTCGTTCGGTCAAGGCGAATTGTGCCGCGCTGCCTGCTGTAACCTCAGCGAGAGTTTTGAAACCTCGGCTTCGGTGGATGTGTCGTACGCTGACGCCGCTACAGGAGCCAAACAGATTAAGATGCTCGGACTGAGCGGCACGTACGTGCAATTGCTCACCGAAAACACACCTGCCGTGCGCGGTTTGGCGCAGTCGTTCGGGTTGGAATATATACCGGGTTCGTGGATGGACGCTGTACAGATCAGCAAAGGCACGTCGTCCGTCATCAACGGCTATGAAGCCATCACCGGACAAATCAATGTCGAGTACCTCAAGCCGTACACGCAGAGCCCTATTGCGGTGAATGTGATGCTCAACAAAGAGCTGTACGCCGAGGCGAACCTCACCGGCGGCTGGAATATACCTATCCCCAACGACCCGATGCTTGGCTCGTTGGCTACGAGTGTACTGGCGCACTATCAGGAAGGTGCGTTCCCAATGGATGACAACCACGACGGTGTACTGGATATGCCACTTAACCGCAACCTCAACCTGCTCAACCGCTGGCGCTACAAGAACGACAACTACACCTTCATGCTGCTCATGCGCGGGCTGCACGACGAACGCCACGGGGGACAGAGAGCTGCGCATGGAAATCAGCAGTCAGTTATCAGTCAGCTATCAGCACCTTATCTGATTGATTTGCGTACAGACAGGATTGACGGATATATGAAAAACGGCATTGTCTTCGACGAGGAGACGGGTATGTCGCTCGGCATCATTGTTGCCGGTTCGTACCACGACCAGGACAATCATTACGGTCGAACCACATGGCGTGCCTCGCAGGCAAACGGGTACCTCAACGCGATCTTCGAGAACACATGGACTAACGAGCCATCGACTACAGATAATGCATCGACCAATATTGGTCGATCAACTGATCTCTCCCACAAACTCTCCGCCGGCGTAAGCCTCAACTACGACCAATATTGGGAAACGCTGCTCAACAACCCCACCACCTACGGCACTGCCCCCACCGTGCTCGATCGCCGCGAACTCACACCCGGCATCTTTGCCGAATATACACTCACACATGGCGAGAAACTATCCCTGATAGCCGGTATTCGTGGCGATTACTCCACGCGCTACGGCATATTCGCCACCCCGCGACTGAACATCCGCTATGCACCATTTGAGTGGTGGACACTACGCGGGAGTGTAGGTCTGGGTTACCGTTCGCCGAACATCGTAGCCGACAACTCCGGCATGCTTGCTTCCACGCGTATCTGGCTGCCGGGCTATAGTGCCGATCTGGCTACAGGAGCGCACCAGGAGCGCAGCCTGAATGCCGGCATAACAACCGTATTCGATATACCTGTAGGCAAACGCAACCTGCAAATATCTGCGGAGTATTACTTCACGAACTTCTTCGACGGTGTGCTGGTCGATCTGGACGGCTCGCCGAGTGCTGTCACGTTCTACAACCTGAGCGACATCCCCGGAGCACGTTCGTTTAGTCACACGGCGCAGATCGAAGCCTCGATGGAAGTGTTACGCGGCTGGACAATCACTGCCGCATTCCGCTACAACGACGTACGCCAGACAAGCTTCAATACCGCTAACGACCGGTTTGAACTGCGCGAGAAAGCGCTGCAAAACAAGTTCAAGGGGCTTATAACGATGAGTTACGTCACGCCGCTCAAAAAGTGGCAGTTTGATGTCACAGCGCAGTTCAACGGCCCGGGACGAATGCCGGATGGCGTAGTAGCGGACTACTATCAGCTACTTGGTGGAAATGTGAACTATCCGCGGCTGACTTCTGACGGTCAGTACTACGATAAGCACGGAAACATCTATCACAAGTGGTATCCGCAACTGCTCGCGCAGGTGACGAAATACTGGCGTACATGTTCGCTCTATCTGGGTGCAGAGAACATGACAAACTTCACTCAGGAACATCCGATTGCCGGTACGTATAACGAAACAGGACAGGTAATCATGGATTACTCTGTCCCGTTTGATGCCTCGATGGTCTGGGCACCTACTACCGGATGGAAGATCTATCTCGGTTTCCGTTGGGCACTTGACCGCAAGGACGATTAAGTTCGGCTTTCCGTACGTTTTCCCCCTCTCACTTGAGGAACGAATCTTTGAACCCGAGGAAGTACAATATACCGTCCAACCCGACGGTGGATATAGCCTGCGCTGCACTTTCCTTCACCTTCGGTTTGGCGTGGAATGCAATGCCCAAACCGGCTTTTCCTAACATGTTCAGGTCGTTGGCACCATCGCCTACGGCTATCACCTGCGCCAGGTCGATATGTTCCACCTGCGCAATGAGTTCAAGTAGTTCGGCTTTGCGCTTGGCATCCACTATCTCACCTATATACCTGCCGGTGAACTTGCCGTCCTCTACCTCCAGTACGTTGGCGTACAAGTAATCCACGCCGAAACGCTCTTGCAGGTACTTGCCCACGAACGTAAATCCGCCGGAGAGGATAGCAATCTTGAATCCGCACTTCTTGAGCACGCTGAACAACCGGTCTGCTCCTTCGGTAATCGGCAGGTTGTCAATGATGTCTTGACGCACACCGGCATCCAGCCCTTTGAGCAGTGCCACGCGGCGCGTGAAGCTCTCTTTGAAGTCTATCTCGCCGCGCATGGCGGACAACGTGATGGCTTTCACCTCATCGCCCACACCGGCACGCATCGCCAATTCGTCGATCACCTCTGTCTGGATGAACGTCGAATCCATATCTACGCATATCAATCGGCGGTTGCGGCGGAACATATCATCCTTCTGGAACGATATATCGATCCCTTCCTCCCGCGACACCTCGAGCAGTTCGCGTTGCAGCGCCTCGCGATCGGACAGGTTGCCGCGCAGCGAGAACTCGATGCAACTATGGCGTTTCTCAACCGGTACTTCTACACTCGGACGTTCGCTCAGACGGAGGATATTGTCGATGTTCAGTTGCCGTTTGGCTACCAGTTCGGTTACGCGGGCTACATGCCGCGCGTTCAGTTCCCTCGCCAGCAGCGTTACCACATAACGGTCTTGCTCCTGCCTGCCAACCCACGCCGCGTACTCCTCTTCGCTCAGCGGCGTGAAGCGTACAATCATCTCCAGGCGCGAGCAGCAGAACAGCACCTCTTTGATCATGTCGCCGCTCTTGCTCGGGTCATCGATGCGGATCAGTATACTCAGGTTCAACTGATGATGCAGGTTCGACTGACCAATGTCCTGGATATATGCCCCGTACCTACCTAACACCTCAGTCACAGCCGAGGTCACACCGGGTTTGTCAAAACCGATGATGTTAATCAGTATAAACTCGCGATTCATATCAATGCGCTGCTAACATGTTCTCGGGATCAAGCAGTTGATCCAACTGCTCCTTGCTCAGCAAGCCGTGCTCAAGCACAAGATCATATACCCCTTTGCCTGTCTCCAGTGCCTCTTTGGCAATCTTCGTCGAGGCTTTGTAACCTATCACGGGGTTCAGAGCAGTCACGATACCGATGGAGTTCTTAACCATCTTCTCGTTGTGCTCGCGATTGACGGTTATGCCGTCGATACATTTCTCGCGCAAGATCTTCATCACGTTCCTCAGCCATGTGATTGACTCGAATATACACTCGGTGATGATCGGCTCCATGACGTTGAGCTGCAACTGTCCTGCCTCGGCAGCGAAGGTCACGGCTGTGTCGTTGCCTATCACCTTAAAGCATACTTGGTTCGTTACCTCGGGGATAACGGGGTTAACCTTACCCGGCATAATCGACGAACCCGGAGCCATCGGCGGCAGGTTGATCTCGTGCAAGCCGCAACGCGGACCACTTGCCATCAATCGCAGGTCGTTGCAGGTCTTACTCAGCTTGACTGCCAGACGCTTGAGCGATGCCGAATAACTTACGTACGCACCGGTATCCGGCGTAGCTTCCACCAGGTCGCTCGCCAGTTCAAACGGCTCGCCGGTGAGTTCGCACATCTTCTTGATACACAACTCGGCATAACCCGCTGCGGCGTTCAGACCCGTACCGATAGCCGTACCACCCATGTTGATCTCGTAGAGCAACTTGATGTTCCTGTCAAGGTTAGCTACCTCCTCTTCGAGGTTGTTGGCAAAGGCGTGGAACTCCTGCCCGCTGGTCATCGGCACGGCGTCTTGCAACTGCGTACGACCCATCTTCAGCGAGTCATTGAACTCATCACCTTTCTTCCTGAGCGAGGCAATCAGGTTCTTGAGCTCATCCACCAACCCTCTGTTCATGCGAATGAACGCATAGCGGAACGCTGACGGGTAAGCATCGTTTGTGCTCTGCGCACAGTTGACGTGATCATTAGGCGAGCAGAACTGGTACTCACCACGGTTGTGCCCCATGATCTCCAGCGCACGGTTGGCTATCACCTCGTTGGCGTTCATGTTCACCGTTGTACCCGCGCCGCCTTGTACCATATCCGTCGGGAACTGATCGTGCATCTTGCCGTCAATCAGTTCGCGGCACGCTTGCGCAATAGCTGCATAGATCGTGTCGTTGATGATGCCTAACTCGTGATTCGCCTCTACGGCGGCTAACTTGATGTAAGCCATCGCGATGATGTACTCCGGAAAATCCGACATCTTCAGGTTAGAGACCTTGTAGTTGTTTATACCGCGCTGCGTCTGCACACCGTAGTACGCCTCAGCCGGTACGCGCAACTCACCTAACAGATCTGACTCCAAACGGAACGCTTGTTCCTGGGGATTAACATTTGTTGTGCTCATTATGATTGGAATTTAATGTTTTCCATTATACTTGCTTGCAGCAATTGAACTGCAAAGTTACAAAAAATATTTCATATTTGCAAACAAATAACGAAAAATAAGATCAATCCCTCAAAAAAAGTGTGAATTTCAATTACAGATGATATGTCACACCTATTTTTGCCCATGCTCCGGGTTGCAGTACTCCGCCGTAGTCATAATAGTGCCGGTTGGTCATATTGGTGCACGACAACGCAAAGCGCCAACGCTTCAAATCATAGTATATCTTACCATCCAACAGGAGCACCGGACGGAAGTCTGTGACCGCACCATCGGCATTATTGAACTGCCCAACGCGATCGCGGTACGTCAGCGTCCATGAGGCACCCAAACCGGCATAGATCCCGTGTTCAATCTGCACAACCAGTTTATGCCTGAGGTAGTCGAGGTAACGTGAGTTAGTCTGCTGAAGGTTGATGTCCAGATTCGTGAACGCGTACGTAATCTGCACGTTTCGCAGCCACCGGTTAAGCCTGTATTGCACACTGCACTCAACGCCGAGCGTATTCACACGCTGCTGATTCTGTGCGTGATAAGGTCGTCGGGTGTCTTGTTCCACATAAATCCAATCGATAATATCCCGTCCCCAACGATGGTATAATTCGGTATTCAGCGCCAGTGTACCGGCATTGTCGAATGCGTGTTGAAAGGCTGCTCCCAGCGATGCCGTCCAGGCTTTCTCGGGTTTAAGATTCTCATTGCCGAGCTGATTGCCCGCGTCATAATACAGGTCAGTGAACGTGGGTAGTCGCAGCGAACGGTTGGCGTTGGCATATAGCGATACACCGCACTCGAACGCATAGCCCAGATCAGCACCTACCGTCCAATGATGCGCGAACGAGGTGTTGTATATACCGCCTGCCGTGAGCGATGCCGAGAAGTGCTGCACGTGGAATGTCTGCTGCGCAAAATAATTGATGTTCACTCGGTTATGGTCACCGAAGTTGGTTGAATGAATATTCTCATTTCGCGCCTCAACGCCTATTGTGGTCTTACCTATCGACGAAGCATGGTGCGCCCGCAGCGATGCTGTGGCGTTCTGCGTCAGATGGCGATTAGATGGTGTACCGCGGTGCCACTCGTAGCGATCGTGATTCGCTCTATAGGCAGCCATTGCGTCTAGCGACCATTTACCCCAACTATGCGTATAGCGCGCCGAGCCGAAAGCCGTGCGGGTGGCATCGAACTGATCCTGTGAACCAAAACCGTAGAACATTCCCGCTCCGGCATCTTTGTATTGCGCACCGGCTTGCATCTCCAGTCCGCGCCATGTGGCGTTGAGGTAGATATTTACTCCGTTGAAGTCGGAGTTTTGAAGTGCCGTAGCCTCTTTGTCAGTGGGATTAGGTGCGTAGTAACCGTTGCTGTGACCATAGTCGGCACTCGCCAACACACGCCACTCGCCGCGTCGCCAACCGCCTGTCAGCTCTGCCTTGGCATAGCGGTTCATACCCATTTGCATAGACACATGGTAGGTATCCTGTTCGGCTCGGCGCGTGACGATATTGATTGCCCCGCAGAAAGCATTGCCGCCTACCAGCGACGCCGCTGCTCCTTCGAGCACCTCAATGCGCTCAATGGCTGAGAGAGGAATAGGGATGTTCATCGCGTAATGCCCGGTCTGCGCGTCGCTCACACTTACTCCGTTGAGCATGATCATCACTTGGTCAAACGTACCACCGCGCATGCTCACGTCGGCTTGGGCACCACTCGCTCCACGTGAACGGATATCCAAGCCCGGAAGGGTTGCCAACAGGTCGGCTACAGTCGTTACGGGCAAGGCTGCTATGGTTTCCCGGCTGATCTGAGTCACAAGACGATATGCTTGTGAATGAATCTCTGTCTGACGCGACACCACTTGCACTTCCTGTAAGCGCAGTTGAGCCACTTCATCAGAGATAGCCGACGAATCGGCAACAGAAGCCATGACGCTCATAACGCCTGCAAACGACAAAGCAAGACTTCTAAAAAAAATATGATAGAATCTCATCGTTGTTGTAAAATATACGATCACTGCCACTTGTTAAGGCGTTCGGCATCAAGGCGAAGTAATATCGCCAGAAGGATAGTAAAACTGATCATCGACGAGCCGCCGTAGCTAAAGAACGGCAACGGGATACCGATGACAGGCAACAAGCCAAGCACCATACCGATGTTGATGGTCAGGTGGAAGAAGAAGATACCAGCGACGCAGTAGGCGTAAATCTTGGAATAGTTGTCGCGCTGGCGTTCGGCGATGCTCAGCAGACGGAGGATGAAGATCAGATACACAATCAGCAGTCCCGCCGAACCAAGGAATCCCCACTCTTCGCCCACAGTGCAAAAGATAAAGTCGGTATCTTGCTCCGGAACGAAACGGAGCTTGGTTTGTGTACCTTGCAAGAACCCTTTGCCGGTGAACTGTCCTGAACCGATGGCAATAAGCGACTGATTGACGTTATAACCCGCTCCGGCAGGGTCGTCTTTCAATCCGAGGAGCACTTCAATACGCGTCTTCTGGTGCGGTTGGAGCACTTTCTCGAAAACGATGGTACAAGCCTGACAGAATAGCAGCGCGACGGCAACGTACGCCGTAACGAGCAGCATCAGGAAGCGACGCCGGTAGATGACCACACCGGTGAAGTACGCCAAGGTAGCCAACAGGGCGATGAGGGAGACGAGGTTGAAGTTGACGTTCAGCCAGATATTGGCTATCAATCCGGCAGCATAACAGAAGACGATTATGCCACAGAGAATGAGGGTGTTCTTTCCGTCTTGCTCGTGCAACCACGCAAAGCCTACGACAACCGCCATGAGCACCAAGTAACAGAGCAGTACCCCCACGCTACCGGTACCTAAAGGTAATGCAACTTCACCAAAACGGATGGTGACAATGAACAGCAGTGCAAACGACAAACCGCCGGTGAGTACGTAGCCGGACATGCCGAAACGATAGAACATGATCAGGAACGAGGCAAAGACCAGTGCCGAGCCGGTTTCACTCTGCCAAACCATGATGATTCCCGCAGGCAGAGCCAGCAACATGAACGGAATCATCAGATCGCGCCACGAACGCACCTTATAGTCGAAACGTCCCATGTACTTGGCGAGAGCCAAAGCGGTGATCATCTTCGCCAACTCAGCAGGCTGGAACTTCAACGGACCGATATCTATCCACGACATCGAACCTTTGGTGTTATGCGCGAGGAAGGGCGTAGCAAGTAGTACCAACAGCCAGAAGGCATAAATCAGGTAGGCGGTAACCTCGTAGGTGCGACCTTCGATGAACAGCACAGCAATACCAAGTACGCAAGCGATACCTATCCAGAGGAATTGCTTGCCGGCACGGTTGCTCAGGTCGAACATCGAAGTCTGGTCGAAGGTGTAGCCTGCGGCATAGATGTTCAGCCAACCGAACAGCGCAATCGCCAAGAAAAGGGCGATTGTCCACCAGTCAAGTCCTGATATGATGCTATTGTTGCGGGTCACTTTTTAGTTTAGTGTTGAGAGTTTAGTGTTGAGTGTAGTTTAACAAGTTGAGAGTTAAAAGTCTAATTACTATCTGTTTTCTCGGACGAAGGATGCTCTAACACGGAGTTGACCATTTTGTTGTAGATATGCTTGCGGGTGATGGTGCCGGTGAGATACTGCTCAATCATCAGCGAGGCGATAGGAGCCGCCCATGTGGCACCAAAACCGGCGTTCTCCACGACGACGGCAACGGCAATCTTCGGAGCGTCCATCGGTGCAAAACCGATAAAGATAGCGTGGTCTTTGCCGTGAGGATTCTGCACCGTGCCGGTCTTTCCGCACATCTGCAGCGAATCGATATTATACCAGCGACCTGTACCGTTGGTCATCACCTGATGCATGCCTTGGGCAGTCAAGTCGAACCACTTGTCGTTCATGCCTGTCTCATGACGCAGGTCGGGGTTGTCGGTGAGTTCGGTGTTGAGGTGCGGGGTGATATAGTACCCGCGGTTAGCGAGTGTAGCGGCTTGGTTAGCAAGTTGCAGAGGCGTAACAAGCACCTCACCCTGACCGATACTGAGCGAGCGGATCGTGATGGCTTTCCAGCCTTTCTCACCGTAAGTGCGGTTGTACTCCCTTTCGAGTGGAATCTTGCCCGGAGACTGTTCGCCGATGTCGGTGTTCGTGAATCGGCTACCCAAACCGAACTTCATCACATCGTCGCGCCAGAGGTTGTAGCGCGCACGGAAAACCGCATTGTTATCACCAAAACCGTCGCGCTGCAGCATGTCGTGGAACGCACACCAGAAGTACGGGTTACAACTCTGCTCGATGGCACCGAGCAAATCCACGGGCGAGCCGTGGTGGTGGGTACACTTGATAGGTGTCGATCCCGGACCGTTGCAGGGGAACTTACTATACGGATTGATACCGCCCTCTTGCAGACAGACGACAGCCTGAATAGTTTTGAACGTCGAGCCGGGAGGGTACATAGCCTGTGTGGCGCGGTTCAAAAGCGGTTTGCTCGGGTCGTTGAGCAGGCGGTTATATTGCGTCGAACGCTGTTTGCCGACAAGGATCTCAGGATTCCATGTGGGCGAGGAGGCGAGTGCAAGAATCTCGCCTGTGGCGGGTTCTATAGCCACGACGCTGCCTACCTTGCCTTGCAACATCTGTTCGGCAAGCGCTTGCAACTGAATGTCGAGCGAGAGATGCAGATCGGTGCCGGTTATGGCTTCCACATCTTCTGCACCATCATGGTAGGAACCTTGGATTCGTCCGCGAGAGTCACGCATGATAACTTCGACACCTTTCGTGCCGCGCAGACGCTGTTCGTAGGTACGCTCCAAGCCGTCACGCCCACTATAGTCTCCGGCTTGGTAGTAGTCGTCACGGTCGATATCCGACTGCGACACCTCGCCTACCGAGCCTAATATATGCGCAGCGTAAGGATAGGAATAACCACGGAGGGTACGTTTGCGGATACCTGCGCCGGAGAACTTGTACGAAGTTTCACGCAGCGAAGCAACTTCCTGTTTGGTGAGTTGCGACATAAAGATCTGCGGCGTGTAGGTCGAAAATCCTCGGTTACGCCGTTTGTCCTTGATGGCTGCTATACGGTCAGCAAACTCCAGACTGTCAATGCCCAGACACTGGCAGAACGCCACGGTATCAAAGCCGTGACGCATCTCTTGCATGATAAGTGTGACTTCGTAGATAGGCTGGTTGAATACGAGCAATTCGCCGTTGCGATCGTAGATCAATCCGCGTGAAGGGTAAACGACCTGCCGGAGCAGGGCGTTGGAGTCCGCCTTGGCTTTCTGCGACTGATCGATGACCTGTAACCAAAACAACCGGATAATAAATATCAACACTACCAGCACAACCGAGCCGGCAATGATGAAAGGTCGTTTGGTGTAAGGATCGTTTGTCATTGACGATTGACAGATTGACGATTGACAATTTAGGTGTTCTTGCGGACGAGCTCGAACATTACGATAAATGCGTAGGTGAACAGGCTGCTCAGGATGATCTGGAGCAAGGTGTAACCGAAGTGGCTGAAGGTGAATGCTTCGAGCATAAACACCAGAATATGGTGCGCCACGACGAGTATAGCCAACATGCGCAGGTAGTTACCCATTCCGATGGCATTGATGGTGATTGCACCTTTCATTCGTTCTGCATCCTGTACGTACGCCGCCAACAGATTCGGACGCAGATATGCTGCCATAACGCAACCTGCCATGTGGATGCCGGGAGCGTGGGTGAACAAATCCATAATCATGCCGATAGCCGCGCCGATAAGCATCTGTAACCAACGAGGAAGTTCAACCGGCATCAACAATATTGCCCACAGATAGACAAAAGGATGCACCAACCCGAGCCAATGCAGATTGTCGAGCAAGAACACCTGCAAGAACAGGAGCAAGACGAGTATTCCTATGTAGCGGAGCCAGTTCATTGTATGGAATCTAATTCGTTGCGGTGGGCGTAATTGAGGATGTGCACGGTGCGCAGGCTGTTGAAATCCGTGGCAAGAGCAACATCGATATCGTAGTAGGAGTCACCTTCGCCGAGTGAGACATCAGAGACTACACCTACCGGCACATCAGCAGGGAAGATAGCACTCAATCCGCTCGTTACGATGGTATCGCCGAGCCGGACATCCACGTGGCGCGCCACATCTTCCAATGCCGCGTGACGAATACCCGGTGCATGCCAGTGGAGCGTAGCCATATAGTCGTTCTTGCGGATCATCGCGGAGATATAGATTCCCTCGTGGATGACAGGCGCAACAACTGCGAAGTGTGTACTAACGGATTGCACTACACCAACTATACCATCTTTGCCTATGACGCCCATGTCGGGTGTCACGCCGTCACGCGAACCCTTATTGAGCGTGATGTAGTTGTGATGACGATCTTCAGAAAATGCTATGACTCGGGCAGGGATGAACGAGTAGTCCAAGTCTGCACGGATATAGGGAACTTCTTCCGATGACAGTGGCTCCCGATTACGTGTCGATAACGTGTCGTTTACGTCTCGTTTACGTGTTTGGCCGTTCTGAAGCTCGAGAATCTCGGCGTTGAGTCGGGCATTCTCTTCGAGGAGCTGGGCATTGTCGGCGCGCAGATGGAAGTACGAGGTGACGTTGTCGTGCGCGAGTTGAATGCTGCCTGTGACAACATTTGCCGCACCGGACGCTGCAACCTGCTGGTACTTGTTTCCGTGGACAACAAAAACAAAAGCAACAACTTCAAGCCCCAAGAGGAGCAAGAAGTTGCTGTAGCGTACTATCAGTTGCAGCAGGTTATGCATTAATTAATAATTAAAAATTAAAAATGCAAAATGCAAAATGATATAATGCCAAATTAATGATTTAGCGGATCAGGAAACCAAAACGGTCGTAGTTCTTGAGGGCGATACCAGCACCGCGTGCCACGGAGAGAAGCGGATCTTCTGCTACGTGGAACGGGATAGTGATCTTGTCCTGGAGACGTTTAGCCAGACCGTGCAACATAGCACCACCACCAGCGAGGTAGATACCGCGCTCCACGATGTCGGCGTACAACTCCGACGGTGTGGATTCGAGTGCAGCGAGTACTGCCTGCTCAATACGCGAAACGGATTTCTCAAGGCAGTGCGCAATCTCCTGATAGCTGACGAGCACCTTCATCGGCAGAGCAGTGACTTTGTTCGGGCCTGTTACGAGGTAATCTTCCGGAGCGTCTTCGAGTTCGGGCAGCGCAGCACCAACGGCAATCTTGATGCGCTCGGCAGTCGGTTCGTCGATACGCATATTATGCATGCGACTCATGAAATCGATGATGTCACGGTTGAAGTCGTCACCGGCAGTCTTGATAGACTTGTTTGCTACGATGCCACCGAGCGAAATGACGGCGATCTCGGTTGTACCACCACCTATATCAACGACCATACAGCCTTTCGGCGCTTCGACATCCACACCGATACCGATAGCCGCAGCCATCGGTTCGTAGAGCATATAGATCTCACGTCCGCCGGCGTGTTCGCAACTGTCGCGTACGGCACGGATCTCAACCTCGGTACAACCCGAAGGGATACCAACGACCATTCGGATGGCAGGTGTGAAGAGTTTGTTTTTTTGCGGGATCATTTTGATGAGTCCGCGGATCATCATCTCGCAGGCCTGGAAGTCAGCGATGACGCCTTCCTTGAGAGGACGCACGGTGCGGATCTGTTGGCTACCACGACCGATCATCTGTTGGGCTTTGCGGCCTACGGCAAGACACTTGTTGTCCGCCACAGAGATGGCAACCACACTGGGTTCGTTAACGACTATCTGATCCTCATACATGATGAGGGTGTTGGCTGTGCCAAGGTCTATTGCAATCTCTTGCGTAAAGGAGAAAAGAGCCATAGTTAATTACGATTTAATCATTTACAATTTACAATTGAATTTACAATTGCTAAACAAGCGTCTATACGGGATCGATGGCTTGTGCGATGGAATTGGCGATCTGAGCCATCTCATCAGCAGGGAGTTGGAGTTTGGGGTTGGTGAACAGCATATCTTTTTCCGAGTTCAAGGGCACAAGGTGGATATGCACGTGGTTCACTTCCATTCCGAGCACAGCCACACCGACGCGTTTGCAGCCTGTGGCTTGCTTTATGCCGGCAGCCACCTTCTTGGCGAAGAGTGTGAGCTGCTGATAGGTGTCGTCGTCGAGGTCGAAGATATAATCGGCTTCGGGTTCGGGGAGCTTTGGAATAACCAAGGTGTGACCCTTAACGAGCGGATTGATGTCAAGGAAGGCGTAGCAATGTTCGTTTTCCGCTACCTTGTAACTCGGAATCTCGCCGTTGATGATGCGTGTGAAAATAGTCATAGCTATTTACAATTTAACTATTTACAATTTACAATTGATAATAGGTTACAAAGAAATCTCGAGCACCTCGAGTTCGAGCGTACCGGCTGGAACGCTGACCTGTGCCACTTCACCGACTTTCTTGCCGAGCAAGCCTTTGGCGATAGGCGTGGTGGAAGCGATCTTGCCTTCGGCGATGTTGGCTTCGCCTTCGGTTACGATCTGATAGACCTTCTCCGCGTTATTCCTTTTATTACGTACACGTACACGCGTGAGGATCTGTACCTCATCGGTGTTGATAGACTTCTCGTCGATGATGCGCGCATCCACAATCTTGCTCTTGAGGATAGCGATTCGTGTTTCGAGATGTCCTTGTTCTTCCTTTGCTGCATCGTACTCGGCGTTTTCGCTCAGGTCACCTTTGTCGCGAGCCTCAGCGATAGCCGCAATCACACGAGGGCGCTCAACACTCTCGAGGAACGACAGCTCTTCTTTCAATTTTTGCAGACCATCTGCAGTCATGTAAGTTGTTGCCATATTATTTTAGTATTTTCTATTCAATATCTCAGAGGCAATGAAGGCGCGGCGGAACTCGTCAGGGTCGGAGAGGTCAAACAGCACCTCGTCCTCCGTTTCGGGGAGATTGACCGGTTGTTGCACAGGCTTTGGTTGCTGCACACGAGCCGCTTGTTTTTTTGCCTTCTTTTTTGCCATAATTCACAATATTAAAGCGATGCAATTAGCTTGCATCGTTGTCTTTTTTTACCCTATAGATAAACAAAAAAGTCTTCACAGCAAAGGATTTTTTCTTTTGGTTTTAAAAACAACAGGAAACTTCCCAGCCTCCTGTTGCCATTAAACCTAAACCTTAACTATGAAAATTTTATTTGTTTTCGATGCAAAGGTACAACTTTTATTTGATATTTGCAAATATTTTTCAAAAAAAATGCACTTTTTTTGTATTTTTTTTCATTTTTTATCAAAAATCGGCATTTTTGAGCATGTAGAACTCATAAAAAAGTGACAATTTTTAAAAACACGGACGAAAATTTGCATATTTCATTTTTTTTTTGTAACTTTGTAGCCGCGTTTGAAATGAGCACCCAATGTTGCTAAAAGATATCATCGGTCAACAGGCTGTGAAGCGTGAGTTATGCCACAGCGTGCAAGAGGGAAAGATTCCTCATGCCTTGCTCTTGTCGGGTTCGGCGGGAGTGGGCAAGTTGCCGTTGGCGTTGGCGTTCGCTCAATACGTGGCGTGCAAGCATCGTACGGATACAGACGCCTGTGGTGTGTGCCCGACCTGCCTGCAATACAGCAAACTGCAACACCCCGATCTGCACTTTGCGTTTCCGATCGTGAAGGTGGATAAAGGAGCGGAAGTGTGTGACGATTATTTGAACGATTTTCGTGAGATGGTTCGGAGTAACCCCTACTGCGACCCCGATGATTGGACGATGGCGATGGGTGCAGAGAAGAAGCAGAGCCTGATCTACGAGAAGGAGAGCAGCGAGATACAGCGGAAGTTGTCACTCAAGTCTTTTGCCGACGGCTACAAGGTGATGATCGTCTGGCAGCCCGAGAAGATGCACATTGCCTGCGCCAACAAACTGCTGAAGCTACTGGAAGAACCGCCGGAGATGACCTTGTTTCTGTTTGTGAGCGAGCATCCCGAGCAGTTGTTGCCAACCATTATCTCGCGCTTGCGACCACTGCCTATACCCAGGCTGACGGATGAAGAGATTGTAGAGGCATTGACTCGTCAAGGAGTTGTCAGCAATCCTCAGCAGGCGCACGACGTCGCACGACTTGCCGGCGGCAGTTATAGCTCGTGGGCGTAAGGAAGAATTACGAAGCCTTGCAGAAACTCAACGAATGGTCGATGACGATGGCAAAAGAGTCGTCACGCGAACGCCAATGTGCGTTCCTACAATTTGCGCAACGGCTTATACGTGAGAACTTTATCTACAACTACGGCGAACCGGCTCTGAACTACGAGACAAGCGACGAACAACAGTTCTCGGTGAAATTCGCGCCATTCATCAACGAACGCAACATCGAGGAACTGACCGAACAATTCGCGCGCGCAGAGGCGCAAATCATGCAAAACGCCAACGCACGAATGGTGCTGTTCGACCTGTGTTTGCAATGTATAGTACTTATTAAACGTTAATCAGTTAAATAGTTAAGATGGTTTCGATTAATATCGAAACGTTAAAGAGTTACTACAGCTACGAGAAATGAAACAGGATTTTGTATTAAATAGTGAGTCAGGACGTTATACGGAAAAGTCGTATAGGCATAATTCCTTGCACATGTTGCCCGTAGTGGATTGGTTGTCCGATCTGCCGGAATCGGTTTCGAAGACGGAGTTTGTCGAGGTGCAGTTCAAGAACACCCGCAAAGCCTACTACCGCAACGTCAACCATCTGCCGCTTGAGAAGGGAATGAAAGTCGCTGTGGAAGGCAATCCGGGTCACGATGTCGGAGAGGTAACCTTGGTGGGACAACTCGTTCTGTTGCAGATGAAAAAGTGCCGCATTGATATCGAGAACTTCGAGGCGCGCGCCATCTATCGCGTAGCCACCGAGGCGGATTTGCAGCGCGCCGAAGAGGCGCACGCCCTGGAACACGAAACAATGATCAAGGCGCGCAAACTTGCCAAAGACCTGCAACTGGAGATGAAGATCGGCGACGTGGAGTACCAAGGCGACGGCGGCAAGGCGATCTTCTACTACATAGCCGACGGACGTGTGGATTTTCGCCAACTGATCAAGGTGTATGCCGAGACGTTCCGCATCCGCGTAGAGATGCGTCAGATCGGCGCACGGCAAGAGGCAGGTCGCATTGGAGGCACAGGTCCTTGCGGTCGCGAACTCTGCTGCTCGACATGGATGACGCGGTTCTCGTCGGTGGGCACAGGCGCTGCACGCTTGCAGAACCTCTCGCCTAACCCGCAGAAACTTGCCGGACAATGCGCCAAACTCAAGTGCTGCCTGAACTACGAGATACCGACCTATCAGGAGGCTGTGGCGAAGTTGCCCGACCGACGTATTCCGTTGGAAACACTGACGGCTACGTACTATCAGTTTGCTACCGATCCGTTGCAAGGCACTATCACCTACTCCACTGACCAGCGGCAGGCTGTTAACCTCGAGATCATCTCCGCCGAACGCGCCAAAGCCATCATCGAGATGAACAAACGCGGCGAGAAACCCGACGACCTTGGAGGTGTACATACTACCTTGGAAGGTTCGGAAGTAGGCTATGCCAATGTCGTCGGTCAGGATGATGTCAACCGTTTTGACCGTCGCCACGGACGCAATGACCGTCAGGGTAACCGTTCAGACAGGCGTGACAACCGCCCGCATAACCGTCCGAACAACGGTTCGTTTGACCGACAAAGGAGGGATCGTCATGAATAGACTGCTGATCTTGATATGTCTGTCGCTGATGCTGATTGCTTGCCACCATGATGTAGTGAGCAGTGCGCATCAAGACTTGTCGGAGCAAGGCTGGGCTATGACCGACACCGTGCGGCTGTCGCTTGACGTGCCGGACACCACACAAGCCTACGACATCGCCCTGATGCTGCGCCACACCGAGCAGTACAACTACCAGAACCTTTGGTTCTTTATCCAATGTGGCGATAGTCTGTCGCCGATACAGAGCGACACGGTTATGGCTTGCTTGGCTGACGACCGCGGGCAGTGGCTCGGCACACGCGCCGGACGATATTACTCAGGCTACGTTATCATGGAGCGTGAGCTAACATTCCCGCAGGTGGGTGCTTACACCTTTGCCATTGTACACGGGATGCGCGACTCCCTCATCCACGGCATTGCCGATGTCGGATTAGAACTTCGAAAACACGATTATGGGAAAGAATAAGTTAAAGAAATTCGCTGAGATGGAACAAATGTCCTGTGTCTTCCAGTGCGGGGCACGGGAGGTTCTTGCGGACTCACCCGTTCTGGCGATGAAAGGCGAGTGGAGGAACCAATTCTTCCACAACGACCATCCTCTGCTGCTCGAACTCGGCTGCGGTCACGGCGACTATACGGTTGGCCTGGCGCGCGTCTATCCCAACACCAACTATATCGGCGTGGACATCAAAGGTGCGCGCATGTGGCAGGGAGCCAAACAGGCAACTCGCGACGGACTAACGAACGTAGCATTTCTCAGAACGAACATTGAGATGCTGCCAAACTTCTTTGCTACCGACGAAGTCGATGGACTGTGGATCACCTTCCCCGACCCGCAGATGAAAAAAGCCACCAAGCGCCTGACTTCCACCTACTTCATGGAGCGTTACCGCCAACTCCTTCGCGATGGCGCAACCATCCATTTGAAGACAGACAGCCCGTTTCTCTATACGTATACGCGCGCGATGCTCGAGGTGAACCATTTGCCTGTCTTATGTGACACCGATGACCTGTATAACCAGCAGTCAGCAGTCAGCAATCAGCAATCAGTTCGGCTGGAAGATGCCCGCCGCCTGCAGACCCACTACGAACACCAGTGGCTCGAACGGGGGTTGACCATCAAGTACCTCGCTTGGCAACTGCCCAAGTCCGGCACGCTCGTCGAACCCGAAATAGAAATAGAAAAAGACACCTATCGTTCTTACGGAAGAAACTATGTACCCCAAGCAAATAATTGAAGCCCTACAGCACGTTCGTTACCCGGGTAACGGCATGAACCTCATCGAGGCGGGAATGCTCGAAGACGATATCCGCATCTCCGGCTTGGAGGTGTCGTTCTCACTCATCTTCGACAAAGACACCGATCCCTTCCAGCGTTCGGTTCTCAAAGCCGCGGAAGTGGCTGTGCAAACCTACGTTGATGCCAATGCTGCCGTACATATCCACACCAAGTACCGCAAGCAAGTGCAACCCGAAGCCGGTGCAGAAGAGCGTTCGCTGCAAGCCAAACACGTGATAGCTATCCATTCTGGTAAGGGCGGAGTCGGCAAATCCACGGTAGCCGTCAATCTTGCTGTGGCTCTCGCACAGCGCGGTTTTCGTGTTGGTCTGCTCGATGCCGACATCCACGGACCTTCAGTCCCGAAGATGTTCCACGTTGAAGATGAACGCCCGGTAGCCGAAACAGTTAACGGTCGCGACCTGATCGTGCCGATCGAGCAATACGGAGTGAAGATGCTGTCCATCGGCTTCTTCGTGGATGTACAATCGGCTGTTGTTTGGCGTGGCGGAATGGCTTCGAACGCGATCAAGCAACTCATCAACGATGCTCTGTGGGGAGAACTCGACTACTTCCTCATCGACCTGCCGCCGGGCACCTCGGATATCCATCTTACACTCATCCAGACGCTCCAACTCACCGGCGCTATCGTGGTGACCACGCCACAAGACGTTGCACTCGTCGATGCACGCAAAGGCGTGGATATGTTCACCAACGACAAAGTCAATGTCCCCGTACTCGGACTCATCGAGAATATGTCGTATTTCACACCCGCTGAACTGCCTGACAACAAGTATTATATCTTCGGTCACGGCGGCGGCAAGCGTCTGGCGGAAGAACTCCATATACCTCTGCTCGGCGAAGTCCCGCTCGTACAATCCATCCGCGAGGGCGGCGACGAAGGAACGCCGATTGTGCTGCAAAACGGACATCCCGCAGCACGAATTTTTGAGCATATTGCAGAGCAATTATAGAAACAAAATAATTCAACATAATGAAACGTTTTTCGGAATACAAACAATTAGATTTGGCTGCTGTCAGCCGCGAGGTGTTGCAGCAGTGGGAACAGGAAGATCTGTTCCACAAAAGTATCGCTGTGCGTGAAGGGCACAAGCCGTTCCTCTTCTTCGAAGGTCCGCCTTCGGCAAACGGCATGCCGGGCATTCACCACGTTTTGGCACGTACAATCAAAGACACCTTCTGCCGCTACAAAACCATGCAGGGCTATCAGGTGCAGCGCAAAGCCGGCTGGGATACCCACGGACTGCCTGTTGAACTCGGCGTAGAGAAAAAACTCGGCATCACCAAAGAGGACATCGGCAAGAAGATCAGCGTCGATGAGTACAACGCTGCCTGCCGTCAGGAGGTGATGAAATACACCCGTGAGTGGACGAACCTCACCAAGCAGATGGGTTACTGGGTTGATCTCGAGCACCCGTACATCACTTACGACAACAAGTACATCGAAACCCTCTGGTATCTGCTCAAAGAGCTCTACAAGAAAGGTTTAGACGAAAGACAAAAGACAAAAGACAAAAGACTAATTGCCGATAGCAATCTTGATATATACTTCCTGGCGTGGACGACTACGCCGTGGACATTGCCTTCGAACACCGCCCTCTGCGTAGGTCCAAAGATTGACTACGTAGCCGTCAAAGGGCAAAATCCTTACACCGAAAAGGAAGCAATCTATATCCTCGCCGAGGCACGTCTTTCCGCTTACGCCAAAGAGCTCGGCGAAACTCCCGAGATCCTCGCTCGCTTCAAAGGCTCTGATCTCGTCGGCTTGCATTACGAGCAGCTCTTTCCGTGGGTCAAACCCGTCGATTACAACAAAGAGCAAGACTGCATCACCGATCGCAGCGCCGATGCCTTCCGCGTCATCAGCGGTGACTATGTTACCACCGAAGACGGTACAGGTATCGTTCATATCGCGCCTACCTTTGGTGCAGACGACAAACGCGTTGCCGAAGCTGCCGGAGTGCCTGCGCTCTACCTGATCACCCACAACGGCGAGACGCGTCCGATGGTCGATTTCACCGGCAAATACTGGCTCACCGACGAACTCCACGAGACCTTCGTCCGCGACTTCGTCAACACCGACCTCTACAGCGTTTGGGCTGGACAATTCGTCAAGAACGCGTATGACAAAGCGAACTTCTGGACAGACAACCGCTACGACGAGCAGAAAGCCCTCAAAGCCGAGAACATCGACATCCGTCTGTGTATGCAGATGAAGGCAGAAGGCAGCGTGTTCAAGATCGAGAAGCACGTGCACAACTACCCGCACTGCTGGCGCACCGACACCCCGATTGTCTATTATCCG
>CADBAZ010000022.1 GCA_902792835.1 uncultured Bacteroidales bacterium | reverse complement strand
GCTGGCAGCGCCACAGTACAGTGTCACGGACAATTGCACTAATCTCCTCGGCAGGCTCATGTTTCGTCGGACGGATTACATTCACATGTACCTTGAACAGTACACTATCGCAGTCATATACCTTGCTGCGCTCCTGAAATTCGTAGTTGCCATCGTTCTCCTCACCATCAATCAGCACGCCATGCCATTCAACAGACTTGCCTTCGCAAAGAGTTATATCATCCTCTACGACGGTCTCTTCTTCAGCACAACCTACGGTCAACTCCAGATAGTAGATGTCCGTTGCGCAAGAAGGTGTGCCGCCATAGACCGTATCGGTAAATACCGAGTCGGTGCACAGCTTGTCGCAAACAATCTGCTTGCAGCGCCACAGTACGGTGTCACGAACGATGGCACTGATCTTCTCGGCGGGAGTATGCTCCACTGGATCTACCACCGTCAAAGTCAATGTGTAATGGATACTGTCGCAGCCAAACACATCCTTAACAACATGATCATACACGTCAGCCTCACTAAGTTCCTCATCAAACCACTCGTACGTTTCACCCTTGCAGATTGTTACTGCCTCCTCCACATCCTTCTTTGGCGCGCACGTAATCTTCAGATTCAACTGATAGATATCCGTTGCATGCAGCGGCGAGCCGCCCCAAACGGTATCCATGATAACCGAGTCTGTCGGGCACAATCTGTCGCACACAATCTGACGACAACGCCAGAGCAAAGTGTCACGTACATAGGCAGTTACAGCCTCCGGATCATGTATCGTCGGCAGATCCTCTACAACCGTCACCGTATAGCGGATACTATCACACGTCTCACAACGCTTGCTACGAATCGTGTCATGGTACGTTCCCGGCTCCGATATCTCCAGACAACGCCACAGCACCGTCACACCGGCACTGATATGGATATCGGCATCAACTACCTCTATCGGCGCGATCACATCGAGCTTAAGCCTGTAATACACGCTATCCATGCTCGGGAACTCCCGCGAACGAAGCGTATCATAGTAATACCCTTCTTCCGCAACTTGCTGACAGCGCCAAAGCAGCGTTTCGCCTTCACAGATCGACAAGGCTGCTTCGTCACTCGTCGGTGCAAACACACGCAGACGCAACGAATAGGGAGCATCATCATACGTTCCCGCCGTCGTCAACTGCATACAACGCCACAGCAGCGTTTCACCATCATAAATAGCAGCTTTCTCCACTACAGCGTGCGCTTTGACTGCCGGCATCAACGCCAGCGCACACAGCAACACTGCCGAACGCAATGTTCCACACAAAGACTTTCTTGCACCTGTAGATAACAACTGATGAAAAATGTTACTAGATTCTCGTATCATCGTTTTTTATGTATATTTTCTAACGTGTTTGTTCTAACGTGTTGTATACTCTCTACGTTTTGAATATTTTCAAACGTGTTTGTATATTTCCTAATGTGTTTTTGTTTGGAAACAAAAGATTTAGCAGCTTTCCCTCACACGTATATTCGCGTAGCGCGCTCACACGTATAGGCACATGCACACAAAATCGGCTGCAAAGATACAAAAAAAAATTGAATTATGCAAATATTTTGGCAAAAAAATGTCAGAAAAAATGCAGCATCGACCAATCTTGGGCGATTCCCCATCCCTGCATCGACCAATCTTGGGCGATTTTCACCCCCTGCATCGACCAATCTTGGGCGATTCCCCACCCCTGCATCGACCATTCTTGCGCGATTTTCACCCCCTGCATCGACCAATCTTGGGCGATTTTCACCCCCTGTATCGACCATATATGGGCGATATATCACAACAAAAAAGACCCTCCGATGAGAGTCTTTTCTTTGGTACCCAGAGCCGGGGTCGAACCGGCACGGATTGCTCCACTGGTGTTTGAGACCAGCGCGTCTACCGATTCCGCCATCTGGGCAAACTTTTGTGTTTTGCGGGCAAACTTTTGTGTTTTGCGGGCAAACTTTTGTGTTTTGCGGGCAAACTTTTGTGCATTAATGTTCCTTCGAAATCCCAAAAAATAACGTGCCGGGCACGTTGTTTTTTGAGAGCGGAGAAAGGGGGATTCGAACCCCCGGTACGGTTACCCGTACGACAGTTTAGCAAACTGTTGGTTTAAGCCACTCACCCATCTCTCCGTTTAGCTTAATTTTGCCTGATGTGTTCCGCTGAACACGCAAAAGCGAATGCAAAGGTACAACATTTATTCCGTATATGCAAATTATCCTACCCCACAACACACCATTTACCCGCAAATTTCTGCATTTTGCACTCTCCACTTGTCACCCGCACCCCATTTCCTCTTTATTTCCCTTTTACTTAGTCACCATCTCCCGACTCCAACTTTCAACTCACCCCTTCACCACTCCCTGCATCCATTTCTAATCCAATATCGGTACACTATGCATATCTCACCATAAGATAACCACAACATAACCATAAGATAACCATAAGATAACAGCCCGTTTTTGCAACTTTTTAACAGATTATATATAATACTATGTATTATATACTTTTTGTTACATTTTTGCTGCAAACAAGAGCCGCAAGCATATCATTTTCCTTAGCCTACAACTCTACTGTTTCGCCTTTCTTTGGGATTTGCAACTGACGGAAACCTGCATCATGCAAGTGCCCCTTGAATGCCTCTTGCGCCAACGGCTCGCCATGCACAATAAACGTCTGTTTCACTTGTTTCGGATCGATGCTCTTGCTCAGATAATCCGTCATCTCCTTATAATCGCCATGTCCCGAAAACGCCTCAATCTTGATAATCTCCGCTTTGATCTTATGATCCATACCAAAGATACTGATCCACTTCTTTGACGGATCTTGAATTCGTGCACCAAGCGAGGTCGGCGTACAGTATCCCACTATCAGAATCGTCGTACTCGGGTCAGCTATATGGTTGGCAACGTGGTGTTTAATTCTCCCAGCCTCCAACATGCCAGACGCGGCAATTATAATACTCGGTTCGTCACTGTGATTGAGTTTCTTCGATTCGTTGATATCTTTGATATACGTCAGCGTATTGAATCCGAACGGGTCGTCATCAAAACGCAACACATCCTGTACGCCTTCGTTCAAGTCAGACATATACATCCTGAATATCTCCGTCGCGTTCACTGCCAGAGGCGAATCAACGTAAACAGGTATATGTGGTAGTCTGCCATCATTATACAAGTTATTCAACACATACACAATCTCTTGCGTCCTACCTACCGAGAACGACGGGATCAGCAGTTTGCCTTTCTTCCTTACACAAGTATTCTCCACTACCTCCAGTAACGTCTCTTCGGTTGCGTCTTCCGCTTCGTGCAGACGATCGCCGTAGGTCGATTCGGTAATCAGGTAGTCGCATTGCGGAAATGCCATTGGCGATGGCAATATATGACTTTGCGGTCTTCCTATATCCCCCGTAAACGCGACGCGTTTCTTTATCAGATTGCAAATGCCGACATATTCTCCATATACCATTTGTCTTTCTTGGTCGGCTTTTCTACATATCCCTCTTGTTCGGTTATTTCCAGATTGCAAATCGCCGAACCGAGCATGTGTCCGGAGTTTGTGAACGTGAGCATGGTGTCGTCAAACAGCCGTATCGGCCGGTCATAACTAACCGTCACAAAATGTTTCATCACGCCATCCACCTGTTTCAAATCATACAGCGGCTCAATCTTCGGCAGATGTTGTTTGTCCATCTTCTTGTTGTACCAGCGCACATCCTGTGCCTGTATATACGCTGTATCTGCCAGCACTATCGAGCACAAGTCGCGCGTCGCGGGCGTACTATATATATCCCCGCGAAAGCCCAATTTGTAGATGTACGGCAACAATCCCGAGTGATCGATATGTGCATGACTGAGCACTACGCAGTCCAGCGTCTTCGGGTCAAAGCCCAAATCGCGGTTCGCTGCATCCGTCTCCATACCTTTACCTTGATACATACCGCAATCCAGAAGGATTGTGTGACCATTGTTCGTTGTAATGAGGTGTTTGCTGCCGGTAACCTCCTCAGCAGCACCTAAGAATTGTATTTTCATGGTATTATGCGTTATTTTTCTTTACACCGTACATTGTACACCTTACACCTACACCATACACTTTACACTGTACACCATACACTGATTTCACTACAAAAATCGTACCATAAACCAGAGCGGCACACCGTTTTGGCGTGCCGCTCATAGTTTTTACTTAATCTCTTGTCCCAGAGGCGTATATTCCTTGCCGTCATGCAAGATAATCAGTTGCCCGTCTCGCAAGATTTTCTTGCTTTCTCGTACAGCGTTAACCTGTTCTGTCCCGCTTGGCACATACACTCCCCACGTCACATCATCCACATAGTACGTTACTGCGCCATCACCGCCGTTCGGACCATAGTAACGGAATGCCATATGGAACACATCCGCCATAGTCTCTGCGAACGGAGCAAGATCAACATAGAACGAATACCAAATCAAATTATCTTCACCTACTTTCGGGATAGCAAAACTCTCCGTCAGGTTCTGGAAGAAAGGTTCACCATCAACATCCGGATCAATATAATACACCTCAAACACCGTCTCACTCTCCTCATCCGGCAAGTACTCACCCATTACGCTGAATGTGAACGTCTTAATATCTGCATTCTTGTAATCCAGCGCCGGCGTCACAAGCCAAGTCTCCCATACTCCTGTCGTTTCTTTGGCATATTGGTAAGCCGTCGCTTTCGCGTACTTGCCTTCACCGCGCACGGGAGAAGTCTTGCTCTCGTCATATCCCAACCACGGACGCTCATCCACAGCGGCTACATTCTGCCAACCCTCTAAAACAAGCGTCTTGTTGTGGTCAACCGCATCAAAATGCTCTTCCAATTGAGTCAAGGGCTCACTTTCACCCCACGTGAACTGCGTCTTCCAGTCTATAGTCTCCTCACTTGCCTTCGTAGCCGTGCCGTTGAGTGTTACAACCACACTCTCCGCACCCTCCGAATAAATCGTCAGCGTGGATTGATATGTCCCCTCCGCCAACGGTTTGAACCGCACCGTCACCTCACTCGTGCCGTTCTTGGGTAACATCGAGCCGTCTATCACGAACGCCCCGTGCTCTGCCGGGCTGATATGCACAATTCGCATATACACATAATCTGTACAGTTCTCGCTCGTCACGCTCACTGTCTTCGTTGCCTCCTGCCCTACTACCGTCTCAAACTCCGACAACTCACTCGGCGTAACGCTTATCGTCGGCAACTTACTCGGATCGGTACATGTTCCTTCCAATTTGATCGTCTGGTGCAATATCGGGTGTGCTTCATTGTCAATATTCAGGTAGGCAATATGCGAACCGGCTGCCGTTGGTGCATACGTGATCACAAGGTCGCATTCGCTCTGGTCTGCAGCCAGCGACGATGTGCTCAGACTGAACTGATCAGCGTCAGTATAGGACAACTCAAATACGGTCGTGCCACTCAAATTCCCTTGCTTGATATGCAGAGTCTGGAACGTAACGCTATTACCGATAGTCGTTTCAACCGGACTAAGTTTGCTCGGCAGAACATTGATATACGGCTCCTCATTCTCCGTCTGCACCAAACTGAATGCATCAAGTAACACCTGCGCATTCTTTGGTATCTTCAAGCGCACACGGAAATAAGTCGAATTAGCCGGCTTGGAAGTTGTCACGGTCAATTCCTCCCATTCGCTGCTCACTGCTGTTGCGATGGATCGTTGCAGCACATCCGCGTCGTGCTGTTTCATCACTTCGGCATCACCGCTGCCTGCCGGCTCCCAATAGCAGTCCAAATCAATACTGCCCTCCGAAGGAAGGCTCTTCACTTTATAGTTAATCGTCAGTTGGAAGAGCGTTCCCGCGGCATAATCCGCATCGTTGAGCGTCACGCCTTGGTCAAGTGCGGCATTGGTGCTCGGCTTAACCGACATCGACACGTCACCATCCAACTTGTCATTCTCCTCAGCAGTAGCACTGCCTAACGGAAGATTCCACTCATCAAACGAGCAGCCGAACATAGCATTGCACGAATACTCCTCAAAGCTGCCATTACCTAACAGTTCAGCGCCTGCCGGCGGCACAGGTTTGGCTGCCGTCCAACTGACTACAACTATCTGGTCACTGGCTCCAGCGGACGAAAGTGTCAGATTCGCACTGCCAGCCCCTTCCTTGGTCGCCGTAAGCGTCAGCGTCAAGGCATAACCGCTGTCTTTCTCCGCCTCGCCTTGTGCTATAGAACTAACTGCCGGAACAAGCACAGCGTTGTCTGATGCTACAGCAATAGCACCTTGCAGGTTAGCTCCCTTAACTATAATTTCCTTCTCTGTCGCCTCGCCGATAGTAACTTTGTCGAACGAAAGACTGCCGGCTACGCTGATTGCAGGTGTTGGCACACTACTATCCTCCCACAGTTCTTGCCAGTTTGTAGCAACACGTATCTCGTCAATAAGCATTCCCGTAGGCGTATTGCCGTTGGAGCATAGTGCTACACCTACCAATTTCTCCGCATCGGCGCTTGCCGAGCTCGGATTAACACTGCTCACAGCTATAGTCTGCTCATCCTTTGTAGGGTTGATATAGAGGTTTACAATGTCGTTCTTTTCCCCGTCAACAAAGGCATATTCGGCTACGACGAGATAAGTCGTACCGGTCTTCAGGTTGGTTTCTGCAAACTGTGGTGTCTCACCGCGACGCGATACGCCCAGATTATACGTGCTTGCGTCAACCGTTTTGATCAGCACACGCCCGTTCAGACTACCGAGGGCATTGTTCGACTCATTGATAACAAACGACAAGATACTGTTGTTCGCATTCGTTGCACTCTGCGCACCGGATGTGGTCTGCAACTCATCCACCTTCAGCAGAAAAGCCATCAGCACTTTATCACCGGATGCTCCCACAAAAGCGTTCTTAAACAGGATATAATCCCTACTATGGTTGGCGCTGTATTCAACTGCCTTGCCTGACTCCGCTGTGCAATAGTCGGTCATCTTTAACTGCTTGGCTACAACTTGATACTGAACTGTTCCGGGACTGTAGGTGTGCCAGTTGCTGTCGTTAGGGATGCTTACGCTCGACCAAGTGCTGGCGGACAATGTTCCTAACGTGCGGTCGAAATGCTCACTGAGCAGCACATTCGCCTGTATCATGCCCAGCGACAACAGAGCTGCGCATACCAATGATAATACCTTTTTCATACGCGTTTAATATATATTGTGTAATTCCCTTGCAAAATTACAAATTTTTGCTGACATTTGCAAATTTTTCAACAAAAAAACGCTTTTTGAAAAGAAAAGTCACTTAAAATTTGCAAATATGGGATATTTTTTGTATCTTTGTAGGCTAATTGAATTACAATGGGCTTTTTGTTCACCAATTAAGCAAATCAAACGAATACGAAGACTAACTATATGAAAAATTTTGTGGAAGAACTGCGCTGGAGAGGGATGCTACATGACATCATGCCCGGCACAGAGGAGCAACTAAACAAAGAGATGACCGTCGCCTATGTGGGTATCGACCCAACGGCTGACAGTCTGCATATTGGTCACTTGTGCGGCATCATGATGTTGCGTCACTTGCAGCAATGCGGGCACAAACCTATCGCCCTCATCGGAGGAGCAACGGGTATGATCGGTGACCCTTCCGGCAAATCTGCCGAGCGTAACCTGCTCACTGAAGAGGTGCTCAAGCACAACGTTGCCGCTATCCGTGCACAACTTGAGCATTTCCTCGACTTCAACTCCGACGCGCCGAACGCAGCCGAACTCGTCAACAACTACGAGTGGATGAAGGATTACACCTTCCTTGATTTCACGCGTAACATAGGCAAACTCATCACCGTCAACTACATGATGGCGAAAGACTCCGTCAAGAAACGCTTCAACGGCGAGTACAGCCAGGGTATGAGCTTCACGGAGTTCACCTACCAACTCTTGCAAGGCTACGACTTCGTCTATCTGAACGAGCACAAGAACTGCAAACTCCAGATGGGTGGTAGCGACCAATGGGGCAACATCACCACAGGCACTGACCTGATCAAGAAGATCAGCGGCAACGAGGCGTATGCACTCACCTGCCCACTCATCACCAAAGCAGATGGCGGCAAGTTCGGAAAGACAGAGTCCGGCAACGTGTGGCTCTCGAAGGACTACACCTCGCCCTACAAGTTTTACCAGTTCTGGCTCAACGTCAGCGACGATGACGCCAAGCGCTACATCAAGATCTTCACCTCACTCGAGCGCGAAGAGATAGAAGCACTCATCGCTGAGCACGAGCAAGCGCCACACCTGCGCACCTTGCAGAAACGTCTCGCAAAAGAAGTCACTATCCTCGTACACAGCGAGGAAGATTATAATGCAGCCGTCGAAGCCAGCAACATCCTCTTCGGCAACGCTACCGCCGAAACGTTACACCATCTTGATGAACAGACCTTCCTACAGGTCTTCGAGGGTGTAGAACGCTACGACATCAGCCTTGACGAACTCCGTGCTGGTATCCCGCCGCTCGATCTGCTCGCAGAGAAGACGCAAATCTTCCCCTCTAAAGGCGAAGCACGGAAGATGATTCTGGCGAACGGTTTCTCACTAAACAAGGAGAAACTCACCGACCCGCAGACGCCGCTAACCGATGCGGCTCTGCTGAACGGCAAGTACCTGCTCTTCCAGAAAGGTAAAAAGAACTACTATCTTGTAACTGCAAGATAATCTACTAATTAGAAATATTCAAATCTTTAAATTAAATAGATCTATGGCAAAGGAAAACACTCCGACCCCGCACATTGGGGCAAAGTATGGCGAAATCGCCAAGACAATGATTATGGCAGGCGACCCGCTGCGCGCTAAACTCATGGCAGAACGTTATCTGGAGAACCCTGTTCTGATCAATAACGTCCGCGGCATGCTCGGTTTCACCGGCACGTACAAAGGCAAACCCGTCACCGTTATGGGACACGGAATGGGTATAGCATCCATCGGAATCTACACTTACGAGCTCTTTAACTTCTACGATGTGGACACTATCATCCGCGTAGGTTCGTGCGGTGCACGTCAGGAATATGTTCAGCTCGGCGATATCATCATCGCTCAGGCATGCTGCACAGATAGCAACTATGCGCTGCAGTTCCATCTCCCGGGTGATTTCTCACCTATCGGCGATTTCCAACTCTGCCGTTTGGCTGCTGACGCTGCCGAGAAGTTCGGCTATCGCTACCACGTAGGCAATGTATTCTCTACCGACGCTTTCTATTGCGAAGACGACCGCAAAGTCAACTGGACGAAGATGGGCGTACTTGCTGACGAGATGGAAGCTCCGGCTCTGTACATGAACGCCGCACGCGCCAGAAAGAAAGCCCTGTGTATCTGCACCGTAAGTGATCACCTCATCACCGGTGAGGCAACCTCTGCCGAAGAGCGCCAAACGACCTTCACCAAGATGATGGACGTCGCTTTCGATGTTGTTACTAACCTCAAATAATCTGATATCTGACTTCTGATTTCTGAATTCTAACAATATGGAAATCATCAAAACTCCTATAGAAGGACTACTTATCATTGAACCTCGGGTGTTTCAAGACGCCCGAGGGTTCTTTGAGGAGACCTACAACGAACAGCGTTACCGCGATGCAGGTATAGACGTACGCTTTGTACAGGATAACCTCTCAGCCTCATGCTACGGCGTGGTGCGTGGCTTGCATTTCCAACGTCCGCCGTTTACGCAGGCTAAACTTGTGTCATGTATAGTCGGCTCGGTTCTGGACGTAGCAGTTGACCTGCGCAAAGACAGCCCGACATTCGGGCAGCATGTAGCGGTAGAGATCAACGACAAGAACCATCGTCAGTTCTTTATCCCCAAGGGGTTTGCACACGGGTTCAGTGTACTCAGCGAATATGCACTGTTCAGTTACAAGTGCGACGAACTTTACCACCCCGAGGCTGACGGTGGTATCCTTCTCTCCGACCCTGCGCTGAACATTAACTGGCGCATACCTGCAGACAAACGTATCCTCTCGGAAAAGGATACAAAACACCCGCTCTTAAAAGATTTAGGCTATACTTTATGACTATCCTCATCACCGGTGCAAACGGACAATTAGGTAACGAGATGCGTATTCTCTCAGCCGCGCATCCCAAACACACGTACATATTTTCGGACGTAATTGTACCTGAGCAGAGTCCTGTAACTATCCATCCGCTGGATATAACCGACGAAGCAGCAGTCTGCGGCTTTGTAGGCGAGCATTGTGTGGATCTGATTGTCAATTGTGCTGCCTACACCAACGTTGACAAAGCTGAACAGGACGAAGCCACAGCACTGCGCATCAATGCAGACGCTGTAGCGAACCTCGCCCGCAGCGGCGCACGTGTTATTCACGTCAGCACGGATTACGTCTTCTCAGGCAATGAGCACCTGCCCTGCCGTGAGGATGATCCGGTTGCCCCGCGCACTGCATACGGACGCACCAAACTTGCCGGCGAGCAAGCCTTACTTGCCGAACAACCCGAAGCTATTATCTTCCGCACAGCGTGGCTATACTCCGAGTTCGGCAACAACTTCGTCAAGACGATGATTCGTCTTGGTCAAACCAAACAAGAGATCGGCGTCGTCTATGACCAGATCGGCACGCCTACATACGCCCTTGATCTCTCCAAAGCCATCTTTACCGCTATCGAATCCGCTACTGATACCAACGGCTCATTCAACCCAGATGGCTGGCATGCAGGCATCTATCACTTCACCAACGAAGGTGTATGCTCATGGTACGACTTCACACTTGCTATACACGAGATTTACAACATCATCCTTGCGCATAGCGCACAGCCCACAGCCGAGCCTATACGCTGCAAGGTACGTCCGATCCTAAGCGAGGAGTATCAGTACCTCACTCCCCGTCCCCATTATTCGGTACTCAACAAAGCGAAGATTCGTCAGACATTCGGCATCACAATTCCACATTGGCGCGACTCACTCATTGCCTGCATGAGGAATATGCCGCAGTAACACAACAAATCAGAGTAAGGCGTATATGCCAAATATTAACTAAGCTACAACCTACTAAGAGGGTGCGTCAATCTTGACACACCCTCTTACTTTTCGTGCGCACGTATGCGCGCTATACAATATTTTATTGGAACGAAGCGCGGTTATCTACGATGTCGGCATTCTGCTCAAGGTTATTGATGAGCTGATACGGCAGCGAGTAACTTGTGCGGGCGTTGAGTGATGCGATCTCCGACTTGAGGTCGATCTCAGCATCAGCACGCTGAACGTCGGCAGGCACAAGAACTATCACGCCTTGGTTACCCTTGACAGGCTTCGACAACTCACCGGCTGCGGTAGCAAACGCTGTACCGATAGCAGCAGGCTCTACGCCCTCTGTACCGAAGCGGTAAGCATCTTCGCTCAGTTCGTCGATATGACGCACCTCGCTGCCCATGATCTCAGCAACCTCTTGTAGCGTCTTCGCACCGGCGATCTGCTTCTTGATATACTCGGCTTTCTTGCGGTTTACTGCTTCGTAACGCAGTGTAGCCTGTACGTCCTCAAAGTCACGGTACTCGCCGTCGTGCGTAGCGGTCAGTACAGCCACAATATACTTGTCGCCGCACTCGAACACATCACTAACCTGATCCTCCTTGGCATTGAATGCCCAGCGAACGATAGCACGGCTGGTCTTCAGATCAGCCACTTTGTTTGCCATCTTCTGCAGGTTATTGGCTGTCTCCACTTCCATCTGAGCCTCACCGGCAGCAGCACGGAATGCCTCTTCGTTCTGGTTTTCCACAACGAAACGGTTGGCTTCATTGTAGATAGCTGCATAGGTCTTGCTCGACGGAGTAACCTCGCGCTCAATAATAGCCAGTTTTACCTTCGGTGTAGCCTTCGTCAGACCGGTGATCTCAAACGTGCGATCCTCTACACCCAGATTTACTGTAAAGCGGCTGCCAACCTTGCCTGCAAATGCCGGCTCGGCAATGTTCTTCTGCAAGTCAGCCTCGGTAAACCAGCCATATTCAATATCTTCCTCACCCTCAGCGGCAGCAATGCCTTTGAGTTGTACGGAGTCGGGTGCGCTGTATCCACACTCGATGATACGTGCCATACGGAACGTACGGGTAGCCTCGTCGTAGTTGAGAGCCATAAAGTCGTTTTTCTTTGCGCCCTTGGCGAAAGCAAACTCTTTGTATGCCTCAGGAACAGTGTTCTGCGAATAGCTGCGACCGTCATACATAACGTCGGAGTTACTGTTCACAACCAGAGCCACCTCGTCGGTTGTGCGGAACTCTTCCTCGATAGCCTGCATAGCTTTCTCAGCGAGTTCGTAGTCAGCCTCGCTCGGTACGATCGGGAATTCAATATAAGCGATGTCGCGGTTAGGAGTCTGCTTGAACATCGGTTTGCGCTCGTCGTAGATCTTACGGATATCACTCGTGCTAACCTTCACCAGTGAGTCGGCTACGGTGTAGTACGGTTTCATAGCGTAGTCCACGCTCACCTTTGTCTGCTTGGCTTGTGCGGCAAACTTGGCATCAAGATTGTTAGCGGTAAACAAGTGTTGGAGCAAACCGGTGTATTTCTCCTGCATAGCAGTCAGACGTACGGCATTCTCCCAGTACATCCAGTAGTTCTTAGCCTGCTTGAGGCTGGCTGCCTGCTCAGCATTGTCAGCATCCACCTCGATAGATGCAAGGAAATTGATCAGGAGGCTGTGATCAAACTGACCATTCTGTCCTGCGAATGCACGACGTGAGGTAATGAGCTGATGAGGATGCTCACCGGCGCAGAGTTCGAACAACTCGTCGGACGTGATATCCAAGCCAATCTTCTCGCCCTGATCTTGCAGCGTATATTTGGCTACAAGCATCTGCCAAACCTGATTACGAATCTGCGCATGCATGTCTTCGTCAAAATCATTGCGACCTGACTCAATCTTATAGACCTCTGTCAGTTGCTCTACAGCACTTTCGTACTCTGTGTAATGAATCTTCTGTCCTTCAATCTCTCCGATGTACTCGCGGCTCTTGTTGAAGTACGAGCTACTGGAGTTAAGAACGTCTCCCAAGATAAATGCAAGCATAGCCAGACCTACTATCACCAGCAGGAACACACCATGGTTGCGAATTCGTTGTAATGTTGCCATATTGTTAATTTAGTTTATTTATTTCGCGTAGCTTGAACGCACCTATATGTAGGCGCACAAAAAGCGGTTGCAAAGATACGATTTTTTTTTGATATTTGCAAATAAATCGGCAATTATTTTCAAAATCGCTCAGCGTAGTTGTCAGACTATCGCTGCAGGCTGCAGTTTTTCGCGTATCTTGATGTATATTGTATTGCCTTTTTCTGCCTGTTCGGTAGTAACATAACCCATTCCGATGCCGACTTTTCTGTCGGGCAGCATAATGCCTGATGTCACGTTACCGATCTTATTGCCCTCGGCATCGCAGATGTCGTAGCCGTTACGCGGGATAGCGCGCTCCAAGCACTCAAAGTGCACGAGTTTGCGCTTTACGCCTTCGGCTTTCTGCTTAAGCAGGAACTCCTTGTCAATAAAGTCCTTGGCATTGAGTTTGGTGATCCAACCGAGTCCTGCCTCCAGCGGCGAGGTGGTGTCGTCAATATCGTGTCCATAGAGGCAATACCACTTCTCCAGCCGCAGCGAGTCACGTGCGCCCAGACCGATAGGTGCCACGCCAAAGGGTTTGCCAACTTCGAAGATGGCGTCCCAAATCTGCATAGCGTACTCTTTCGGGAAATACAACTCAAATCCTCCTGCGCCGGTATAGCCGGTGTTGCTGAGGATAACGCCCTGTACACCGGCAAACGACCACTCACGGAAGGCGTAGTACGGGATAGCACTCAGGTCGGCATCGGTGAGCAGTTGCAGCATCTCCGTGGCTTTCGGCCCTTGCACTGCGAGTTGGGCGTATTTGTCCGACGCATTCTCTAAGCTAACGCCGAAAGTGTTATGCTCATTTACCCAAGCCCAATCCTTGTCAATGTTGCCGGCATTGACTACCATCAGGTATTTCGTAGTCGAATACTTGTAGATGATCAAGTCATCGACAATGCCGCCTTTGCCGTTCGGCATGCAGGTGTATTGCGCCTTGCCGGCATCGAGTTTGCTCACATCGTTGGTAGTGATGTACTGTAGGAAATCCAATGCTTTCTCGCCTTTGACCCAGAACTCGCCCATGTGGCTAACGTCAAATACGCCCACACCGGTGCGAACGATCATGTGTTCCTGGTTGATGCCTGTCGGGTACTGAATAGGCATATTAAATCCGGCAAACTCTGCCATCTTTGCTCCGAGTGCGATATGCACGTCGGTATAAGGAGTGTTCTTCATATTTGTGAATTTAATTTATTTAGCAGATTTAATGATTTGCAGAACAACCTCGCAGGCTTTCTGCATACTTTGTACAGGCAAATACTCGTATCGGCTGTGGAAATTCTCGCCTCCCGCGAAGATGTTCGGGCAGGGCAGTCCTTCGAACGAGAGCCGTGCTCCGTCTGTGCCACCGCGGATAGGTTTGACGATAGGTGTTACGCCTACAGCGAGCATTGCCTCTTTGGCGAGGTCGATAATATGCATTACGGGCTCAATCTTCTCGCGCATATTATAGTACTGATCGCGCATCTCGATTTCTGCGGTGCCCTCGCCGTACTCGCGGTTAACTTTGCGGACGAGATGTTCAAGTTCGCGTTTGCGGCTCTCGAAGCGTGCGCGGTCATGATCACGGATGATATAACTCAGCGTCGTCTCTTCGACTGTGCCGTTCATGCCGATCAGGTGATAGAATCCCTCATAACCTTGCGTGTGCTCGGGCGTCTCCCAACGCGGAAGCATTACTGCCAGCTGATAGGCTATACGCATCGAGTTCTGCATCTTGTGGTAGGCACTACCCGGGTGCACATTCACACCGTGCACGTGGATCTTGCAGTAGGCAGCGTTGAAGTTCTCAAACTCCAGCTCACCTATTGCGCCTCCGTCCATCGTGTAAGCGAAGTCACAGCCAAACGCCTTGACATCAAAGTGGTCAGCACCCTGCCCTATCTCTTCGTCGGGTGTAAAGCCTACGCGCACCTTGCCGTGCTCAATCTCGGGGTGCTGTATCAGGTACTCCATCGCCGTAACGATCTCTGCTATACCGGCTTTGTCGTCCGCACCAAGCAGCGTTTTGCCGTTGGTGACAATCAGATCCTGCCCCACGTAATGCAACAACTCGGGATACTTTGCAGTTTCCATAACAATGCCTTCGCTCAGTTCGATGTCCTTACCATCATAATCTTTTACGATACGCGGCTGCACACGTTTGCCGCTGGCGTCAGGCGATGTATCCATATGCGCAATAAACCCGACAACAGGCGGCTGATTGCTGACTGCTGATTGCTGATTGCTGACTGCTGACTGCTGATTGCTTGGCAATGTCGCCATGATATACCCGTTGCTATCAAGGCTGACGTCTTGCATACCTATCTCACGCAGTTCGTCGGCGAGGTAGCGTGCAAACTCCATCTGACCTGGGGTAGAAGGCGTGAGGTTCGTGTTCTCGTCACTCGTTGTGCAGAATGACACGTATTTCAGAAAACGATTTACTATATTCATGACTATGACTATTTGCCTGCGAACGTGCCAAGTAGCGTGCTTAATGCACCGGCGTACTGTGCAGCGGTATTGGCATAACCGGCTGCGGTACTGGCTGTGCTTTGTGTTTGGGTCTTTGCCTCTTGAACAGTTTCGCTATTCTTGACCATATCCACGAGACTGTTGGTTACTGTTTCCACATTGTCTTGCGTAACCAAACCGAGTGAACTGGCAATCATTCCTTTGCCAAAATCTTTGAGGTACTCTTTGTCCTTGTAGTTGGTTTTCAGTCCCTCGCAATTAGCAATCAGAGTGACGGTATTCAGAATATTCTGCATGTTCTGGTAATCGAACTTCCCGTCTGCTTTATATTGATTGTACAGATTCAGCAGTGCGTTACCTGCGCCTTGTCCGGACGATACAGCAGTCTGTGCGGGAGCTGCGGCAGCCGTTTGTGGAGTTGTTGTACTACTGCTTGTAGCGGTTTTGGTTAAGCCACAACTGCTCATCAGCAATGAGGCGATTACTACAATAAAAACTTTTTTCATAATACTATATTCATTTTGTTATAATCATTATTGACGAACGCGAGGATATTGTCCGCGACATTCTCGCACATGGCTATACGCCCTTCCCATGTACCCGTGCCGGTGTGCGGTGAGAGCACTACGTTCGGCAGGGTGAGCAGTTCGGGCGAGATCTGTGGTTCGTGTTCATAGACATCCATCGCTGCGCCGGCAATTATGCCTGATTTGAGTGCTTCGACCAGCGCTTGTTCATCCACGTGCGCGCCACGTGCGGTATTGATAAGGTACGCACTGCGCTTCATCATTCCCAGTTCCTGTTTGCCGATGATATGCTTTACTTCGGGCGTGTAAGGCAGGTTGAGCGAGACGTAGTCGCTGTCTTGCAGCAGTGTGCCGAAATCCACGTAACGTGCATTGTACTTCGCTTCGATCTCCTCCGGCAGTCGGTGGCGGTTGTGGTAGAGAATCTGCATGCCGCTTGCTACGGCTCGCCGCGCCAAAGCTTGTCCGATGCGTCCCAAACCGATGATGCCTAAGGTCTTACCGTAAAGCGAGTGACTGAGGTTGTTCATTACCGCCATCGGCTGGCACGTGCCACTGCGCAATGCGCGGTCGAACTCCGACACACGTCGTGCTACGCTTATCATCAACGCAAACGCCAATTCGGCTGTCGGCTCAATCACCGGTTGCGGCGTGTTGGTCACACGGATTCCGCGCGCCTTGCATGCCTCGAGGTCGATGTTGTTGAAACCCGCGCCGAAGTTGGCTATCAGCCTGATGTTCGGCGCTGAGGCAATCATCTCAGCCGTAACGGGTTTGTCAAAGGTGCTGACGAGTATATCTGCCTCGCTTAGAGGTGCATACAGGCTATGCGCACTCAGGCGCGTCAGTCCCTCTTTCGGCAATTCGGTGGTGAAAGCGATGCGCATATTACTCAACCTTTACTGTATCAATCGGTATAGCTGTGCTCTCAATCGGCAACATCAGCGTATCAACAGGGAACGCAAGGCTATCCAACATCAGACTATCCACAGCCAGTGTGTCAAGCGGAATAGGCAGACGTTTCTCCAGTAGTGCTATTGTTCCGTCGGTCGATGCCACCACTACCGATGAGTCAGATAGTGTACAAGGCGTGGTGAGCAGGCTGTTGCCGAGTTTGTGCTGCCAGAGTGTGTCGCCGGTCAACGCATCAAGCGCAAGCACCAAGCCGTTCTTGGTTGTGGCAAACAGTGTATTGCCGTCCACCATCAGTTGCGTAGCAGCTATGTCTTTGCCGTAACCCATATCCGTTGCCCAGAGCACGGTATCCACATTCAGGTTGATGGCGAAGATTGTATCTTGGGTTGTCTTGGCGTACAGGATGTTGTTGTTCATTCCTATTGACTCGCGCACTTTCCAGCGGTCGCTACGACGAACCACCCTACCCGAGTCAGCATTCAGCGCAGTCAGATAACCGTCGGAGGCAGAGAAATACACGCGCTGATCATCGGCACACGGAGTGACCATAGCCGGCGACTGACGGTAATCCGTCGAGTCGTTGCTCCAACGCCACAGCAGTTTGCCCTTGCGTTTGTCGAAGGCATAGAAATTGCCGTCGTACGCGCCGACGTAAATCTTGTTTTTGTAGATCAACGGTTTGGCGATGCAATAGTTACCGAATCCGCGGTACGTCCAAACAGGCGCGCCGGTCATCAGTTTGAATGCATAGAAGCAACTATCCGAACTGCCGACATAAACTGTTTGTCCGTCGATGGCGAGCGAGCCGGTTATCGGTTTGCCTAATTGCTTACGCCACAGGATCTTGCCGTTCTCAACCGAGACGCAGTAGAGCGTACCGTTGGAGCTGGCAAATACACAGCGACCGTCTTTCACGGCAGCCGAACCGACAATGCGTCCGGTTGTCTTGTAGCGCCACAGAATGCGACCGTTGGTCTGGTCGAAAGCGTAGAATGTGCCGTTGTCGTCGCCTATATAGATTCGTCCGTACATCTCTACGGGCGCAGCATAGAAACTTGCCGACATCTTCCTCTCCCACACGCGTACCACCAGCGAGTCGCTGTCGTTAACGGCGTAGGATGGCAGCAGAGTGCTGTCTATCTCCGGGAACTGCCGTTGCATGAGCGGCAGACGCAGCCACTCTTTGGTTGTCGCCTCGCCGGCGCGCAGTACTACCTGCGCATCATCGCCTTCACGCCGGATTGATATAGCACGTTCGCTGAAGATAATATTCCCGTTGCCCACCTCTACCAGCGTGTAGCCTGTCTTGCCGTTGTCGTCGGGCAATGCCGAACGGCACACAACATTGTCGATACCACCGACCATGAGATGTTCATTCTCGTGATGATGCCCGCTGATGATCACCTGCGTATTGTACTGCTGCAAGATGTTCGCCAGATCGAACCAGTTATCCACTTCATCTTTTTGCGGCGGGATATGCGTGAGCACGAACGTGGGCTGTGTACCAAGCGAATCGAGCCACTGACGCAGCCACAGGGTGTCTTGCGGTGCAAAGTGTCCGTCACCCGGGTGCATAATCGGTGCGTCGTTAAGTCCGAACAGCAGCAGACCGTCACGATTCTGCATAAACCTAACATCGTCGGTTACGACCTTCAGATCGCGCAGTGCGGATGGGCTATACCTCGTCTCGTGGTTGCCCGTTGTAACAAAATACGGCAACTCTGTGGATTGCAGCAGTCTGCGAACATGCACCAAGGCGAGCGAGTCGCCCTTGTCGGTCATATCGCCGGCGTGCAGAATGAAGTCCACCTGTTGACTACGCAGGTCTTCCGTGCACAAGGTCATCGCCTGCAAAGCTTCTCCGGGCACTTCGCGCGGAACGAGCAGTACGGTGTCACGATGCGTCAGGCTATCGACTGTCTGAATCGTGTCATAAACTATCTCCGGCGCAAGGATGTGCGTGTCGCTCAACACGGCAAAACGCGTCGTTGCCGACATGCTTAGAGATAACAAACAGGTTGCAAGTAAGTAAAGTTTTCTCATTCCAATAACATATCAAATTGTTTCTTGAACTCGCTCAAGTACGGGTTTTGTTCGAGTAGCACGCGGTACTTCTCTTCCGAGGTGTAGGCGCGTCGGGGTGCCATGTTTTCCGCTACGACTGTTTGCAGAAGCAGTCGGTCGTTCTGTAAGGCATCGCGCAGGATCGAAAGGATCTGCCGGCTGAACTTCTTGAACTCCTCTTCCTGCCAGGGGTTGACGAAAGTCACTTGGGCTGTGTGGTCGTCGATGAGTTGCGGACGATGGGCATCGAGCATCGCCACAAGGCGCTGTTCACGTTTGAACGTCGATTTCAGACCAACCCACGCGCCGCTAAGTTGGTCTGCTGTAAAAGGGTTATTGCGCTGCGCTGTTGGAGCGCTATCGCTATTTGACTGCTGCGCTGTTGGAGCGCTGTCGCTGTTTGAACGATGCGCTGTTGACGGCTGGCTGCCAATTGTCGGGATCGTTGGCAAGTTCGGAATGTTAGGCATCTGCGGTGCAGCTTGTGCCGGTTGTGCCGGCTTTGGCTGCGGAGCAGGTTGAGCGGCAGGCTTTGGCTGCAGAGCAGGTTGAGCGGCAGGTTTGGCTTGCGGTGTAGCACTTGGCGCAGCTATTGGCTGACTGCTGACTGCTGCCGGCTGATTTACTGCAGATATTTGTGCCAGACGAATCAGCATCAACTCTACCGTCAATCGTTTGTTCTTTGAGGTGCGGTAAGCTGTTTCGGCATCAACGATGATGTTCAGCGCCTTGAAGATCCACACGGCAGGTGTGTAGGCTGCTTGTTGTTTGTATCGTTGGCGGATAGCGTCGCTGGTTTCGATGAGCTGGATTGTTGCCGCATCGTGCGAAACGAGTACATCGCGCAGGTGTTTGGCTAAGCCGCTTACGAAGTTGCCGGCATCGAAGCCTTTGTTGAGCACCTCGTTGAGTAGAAGTAGTGCGCCTTTGACGTCACCTTTGAGCGACATATCTGTCAAGCGGAAGTAATACTCTGTGTCGAGTACGTTCAGTACCTCGATGGCTCGTTCGTAAGTGATGGTATCACCGCAGAATGCTACGAGCTGGTCGAATATACTGAGTGCGTCACGCATGCCGCCGTCGGCTTTCTGCGCCACGACGTTCAGTGCGTCCTCAGTGGCGGAGATGCCTTCTTGCTGCGCCACGTATTGCAGGTGATGAATAATGTCCGCTACCGTTATGCGCTGGAAGTCATAGACTTGGCAGCGGCTCAGAATAGTCGGCAGCACTTTGTGCTTTTCGGTAGTAGCAAGGATGAAGATTGCGTACGAAGGTGGTTCTTCGAGGGTCTTGAGCAGGGCATTGAACGCACCGGCAGAGAGCATGTGTACCTCGTCGATGATATACACGCTATACTTGCCGATCTGCGGCGGGATGCGCACCTGATCAATCAGGTTACGGATATCCTCCACCGAGTTGTTCGACGCTGCGTCGAGTTCGTGGATGTTAAACGACCGCTGCTCGTTGAACGCCGTGCACGACTCGCATTGGTTGCAAGCATCGTGCGATGCTGTCGGATTCAAGCAGTTGATGGTCTTGGCGAAGATTCGCGCACAGGTCGTCTTGCCTACGCCTCGAGGACCGCAGAACAGGTAGGCATGAGCCAACTTGCCTTGTCGAATGGAGTTACGCAAGGTTTCAGTCAGCGCATGTTGCCCGACTACGCTCTCAAAAGTGCTTGGTCTGTACTTCCGTGCGGAAACGATATATCTGTTATTTTCCATATGCACACTAGGTTGTCCCCGGTGAAGCGGGGAAAACCGCCACGGGGAAAGGGGCATACCCTTTGCGCTTGCAAAGATACAAAAAATAATTCAAATTTGCAAATTTTTGAGGGAATATTTCAAAAAAATGTGTAAACATTTGCAAATGTCAAATATTTTTAGTATCTTTGCAACCGAATAATGTGGTTTTGACGAAAAGTTAACCCTACATATTAACTCTAAAACTTCAACTTTATGAAAAAACTCAACATCATGGCTACCATCAAGGATGGTATTGCAATCGGAATGATTAACTTCCTGAGTCTGCTTCTGACCACGATTCTGTACTTTCTCACGATTTGGATTCCGTATCTGAACGTAGGTACAACGATTGCCTTTTCGTCTCTTGCAGCTGAGCTTGCCAAAGGCAAAGTGATCAACCCGCTGTTCATCTTCGACGGCAAGTACCGCAAGAACATGGGTGAGTTCTTTATCCTTATGGCTCTTATGTGCGGTGGTATTTATGCGGGCTTTGCTTTCGGTATTATTCCGGGCATCGTTATCGCTATTGCTTGGGATTTAGCTATCGTGCTCTTCGTTGACAAAGAGTTGTCAGCTCTTGAAGCATTGCGCGAGTCGAACCGCCTGACGTACGGCAACAAATGGCGCATATTCGGCATTACGTTCCTCTTTGGGCTCGCAGTGATTGTCATTATAGCTATCATCAACGTTATCTTCGGCATCGG
>CADBAZ010000021.1 GCA_902792835.1 uncultured Bacteroidales bacterium | reverse complement strand
ATAACCACAAGAGAATCAGCCAAGTTTGGCTGATCCGTACAGTTTTTTTAGTTGAAATGCAAAATGAAAGGAATTGAGGCTCGAAGTGAGCCTCAATTTTTTGATGGGTTTACGGATGGATGGACTGCATGAGTTTGTCGTAGTTCGAACTGAACGAGAAGACATCACGTAGGAAAGGGTAGTGCTCGGGGTCGGAGCAGTAAGGGTAGGCGAATTGCAAGAACGCCAGACGGCTTTCGTCGAACGAGAACACCGAGGCGAGTTGCGCCAGGTCGCGTGCGCAGAACGGCGCGAGGCAGACAGCGAGTTTGGCAACCTCGAGTTTCTTGTCGTCGAACGACATGTCCGTCATCACCTGCTGCGTCATGGCAACCTGCTCGGGAGTGGCGCAGTAAACGACCGGTTGCGGGTGATGATCATGACGGTCATGATGCGGATGGTGACCACCGCCACGAGGCGGTTGAGCGACACATATAGCTGCTGACAAACACAGCGCTATGGCGAAAAGATAACGTTTCATAAGGCAAATAACATTTTTTTTTCAATAAATGCTCAATAATTGTGCCAAAAATTTGGAAATATCATTTTTTTTTTGTAACTTTGTAGCGGATTATGTGTGCACGTATAATGCGTGCGCGAAGGCAAAAGAGAATTTTAGTGAAGCAAATATATGCAGAAGATTAGAAACATTGCAATCATCGCCCACGTGGATCACGGCAAAACGACACTCGTCGATAAGATGCTGTACACGTCGAACCTGTTCCGCGATAACCAGGACAAGGGCGAACTTATCCTCGACAACAACGATCTGGAGCGCGAGCGCGGTATAACGATCCTCGCGGCGAGGTGGAGCGTGTGCTGAACATGGCGGACGGTGTGCTGCTGCTGGTGGATGCCTTCGAAGGGCCTATGCCGCAGACGCGCTTCGTGCTGCAGAAAGCCATCGAGTTGAACCTCAAACCGATCGTAGTGATCAACAAAGTGGATAAACTCAACTGCCGTCCGGACGAAGTGCAAGAGGCGGTGTTTGACCTGATGTGCAACCTCAACGCCTCGGAAGATCAACTGGACTTCCAAACCATCTATGGTTCGGCAAAGAACGGCTGGATGAGCCTCGATTGGAAACAACCGACCAAGGACATCACAGCGCTGATGGACGCCATCATCGAGTATATACCCGAGCCGGAAGTGCTGGAAGGTACGCCGCAGATGTTGATCACCTCGCTGGACTACAATCCGTACGTAGGACGTATAGCCGTTGGTCGCGTGCATCGCGGTGTGCTGAAAGACGGCATGGCTGTGACCCTCGCCAAAAAAGACGGCACGAAGATCCGCACGAAGATCAAGGAGCTCCACACCTTCCAAGGCATGGGACACGTGAAGACCGACGAGGTGCGCAGTGGTGACATCTGTGCGCTGATCGGCATCGACGGATTCGAGATAGGCGATACGATCTGCGACATCGAGAACCCCGAAGCACTCGACCCGATAGCCATCGATGAACCGACAATGTCGATGACGTTCACGATCAACGACTCACCTTTCTTCGGGCAAGACGGCAAGTTCGTTACCTCGCGCCACATCCAGGAGCGACTGACGAAAGAGTTGGAAAAGAACCTCGCCTTGCGCGTAGAAGCCAGCGACCGAGAGTCGGCGTGGAACGTGTTTGGTCGCGGAGTGCTGCACCTGTCGGTACTGATCGAGACGATGCGTCGCGAGGGCTACGAGTTGCAGGTAGGTCAACCGAAGGTGATCATCAAGGAGATCGACGGCGTGAAGTGCGAACCCGTGGAGCAACTGACGGTGAATACGCCGGAAGACTGCTCGGGTAAGATCATCGAGTTCGTGACCGTTCACAAAGGCGAGATGACGAAGATGGAACTCGTGAACGACCGCGTACAATTGGAGTTCACTATCCCCTCGCGCGGCATCATGGGCATGCGTACATACGTGATGAACGTCAGTGCCGGTGAGGCAATCATGGCGCACCGGTTCCTGGAGTATCAACCCTACAAGGGTGACATGCCGCACCGCGTCAACGGTTCGCTCATCGCGATGGAAGCCGGAACAGCATCGGCGTACGCGCTCGACAAACTCCAAGACCGCGGACGGTTCTTTATTGACCCGCAAGAAGAGGTGTACGCCGGACAAGTGGTCGGCGAGAACGCCAAGGAAGGGGATATTGTCATCAACGTGACGAAGGCAAAGAACCTGACGAATATGCGTACCAAATCCTCCGACGACAAAGCCGTGCTCGCTCCGCCCGTACGCTTCTCGCTGGAAGAGGCGCTGGAGTACATCAAGGAGGATGAGTACGTGGAGGTTACACCGCACGCAATGCGAATCCGCAAGATCATCTTAGACGAGCTCGAAAGAAAGAGAGCCAATAGATAAAATTAACGAACACGGAGATACACGGAATGACACTGAAGTCGCTACGCTCCGTGAAAATCCGTGAAAGTCCGTGTAGAACAGAATCTATATGAAACGTAAAATAGCAATTATAGCCGGCGGAGATAGTTCGGAGCATGATGTATCGCTCCGCTCCGCAGCCAGTATAAAGGGGTGGTTAGACCCCGAACGTTATGACGCAGAGATCGTTGAACTGCAAGGTGCAGACCTCAAGACGCTGAACAAGATAGCCGAGTTCGATTACGCCTACGTAACCATCCACGGCACTCCGGGTGAGAACGGTCTGCTGCAAGGATTCCTCGAGATGATGCATATCCCGTACTCGTGTTGCGGCGTGCTCGCAGCTGCGATGACGTTCAACAAATACACCTGCAACCACTACCTTGCTCCGTTCGGCATCAAGATCTCGCCGTCGATTCTACTCCGCAAGGGCGGTAACGGTGAATGGCGAATGGTGAATGGCGAACGCCCTACGGCGCAGAAGGTGGTTGATGAGGTGGGTCTGCCGTGTTTCATCAAGTCGAATGTCGGCGGCTCGAGTTTCGGTTGCACCAAGGTGAAGACCATCGAAGAGGTTGAACCGGCTATCGAAGCGGCTTTCCGCGAGGGCAATGAGGTGATCTGCGAGGCGCTGATGGTCGGCACAGAGATCACCTGCGGCGTATATAAGACGAGCAAACGCAGTGTGGCGCTGCCTATCACCGAAGTGGTAACCAGCAACGAGTTCTTTGACTACGACGCGAAGTACAATGGACAGGTTCAGGAGATCACTCCGGCACGAATCCCCGATGCAACACGCGATGCGGTGCAGGCACTGACGCTGAAGATCTACGATATCCTCGGTTGCAAAGGTATCATCCGCACGGACTATATCATCGCACCCGACGGTACGATCCAACTGCTTGAAGTGAACACAACTCCCGGCATGACGGCTACCTCGTTTATCCCGCAGCAGGTTCGCGCCGCAGGCATGGAGATGCGCGATGTATTGAGTGAGATAATTGACGATTGACAATTGATTGATGAATTTATGATTGATGTAAACGAAGCCATAGCAGGTCTGGATTGGAGCAAGGAGCCGCAGGGCTTGTACGCGCCGATAGCTTATGCGTTGTCGTCCGGCGGTAAGCGCCTTAGGATGCAGCTGGTGCTTGCCGGTTGTCGTTTGGTGGGTGGTAACGAGCAAGACGCACTGCCGTTTGCCGAAGCCATCGAGGTGTTCCACAACTTCACGCTGCTGCACGACGATGTGATGGATCGTGCCGATGTGCGTCGCGGCAAACCGACCGTACACATCCAATGGAACGACAATACCGCTATCCTCAGCGGCGATCAGATGTTGATAGAGGCGTATCGCCTGTTGGAAGGTGTGCCGCAGCAACACCTGCCGCAGTTGCTACGGCTGTTCACGAAGACTGCCACGGAGATCTGTGAAGGACAGCAATACGATGTGGACTTCGAGCAGCGCGACGATGTACAGATCAGCGACTACATTGAGATGATTCGCCTCAAGACCTCGGTGCTGCTGGCTGCTGCCCTGCAAGGCGGCGCAATCATCGGCGGTGCAAACGAGACAGAGCAACAGGCGCTGTACAACTACGGCATTCATCTGGGCTTGGCGTTCCAGATTCAGGATGACCTGCTGGACTGCTTTGGTGACCCCGAGACCTTCGGCAAAGCCATCGGCGGTGACATCAGTTGTAACAAGAAGACCTACCTGCTGCTCTCTGCCCGTGACAATGCGGACGAGAAGCAACGTGCCGAACTGGAGCGTTGGCTGGCGCAGACCGAACCCTCGGAAGCGAAGATCGAGGCAGTCAAGCTGCTGTATGTTGCCACGAAGGCTCGCGAAGCCGCTGAGCAAGCAATAGAGAGTCACACCCAAGAGGCGCTGGATTGCCTTAGAGCCTTGCCCCGCAACGACGAAACTGCCCGCTTGGAGCAGATGGCACTCAGCCTCGCCAAGCGCAATGCGTAGCCGGTTGCCCCATTTGTAAATGATAAAATTGTAAATGATAAAATTATGCCCTACAGACGTTTACCCAACACGGATCAAGCTCGCCTGCGCGCCTTGAAGACTGCCGTGCAGCGTGCCGCCGAAAGCGACTTCACCGAGCAAGTGCTGCCCTACCGTCTCTCCACCGAGGCGGAGAACTGCCTGCTCAAGTTCGAGAACCTCGTATCGCAGTACCAGATGAACTTCGACAACAAGGTGACTGCGAACAAGAAGTACAAACGCATGGTGCAGAACACCCGCATGTACATCTCGCACTTCATCCAGGTGCTGAATTTCGCCGTTATTCGCGGAGAGATCAAGAAAGACCAGAAGCGCTTGTATCAGTTGGATGAGAATAACTTCAACCTGCCGGATCTGTCCACCGAGGAGAACTTGCTCAAGTGGGGCAAAAACATCATCGAGGGCGAAACGGCACGAATGGGACAAGGAGGCATACCTATCAACTGCCCGGCGATCAACAAAGTGAAGGTGCACTACGACATGTTCCGCGAGAACCAGCTCAGCCAGTCGATGCACCGAATGAGCACCGAGCGAGTATATGAAGACTTGGAGAATTTACGTCGTGAGGCAGACAAGATCATTCTTGAGATATGGAACACCGTTGAGGCGCGATTCGTGAACAAACTGCCGTACGACAGAATGCGCAGTTGCGAGAACTACGGGCTGAAATTCTACTACCGTCCAAACGAGAAACGCATCACTGCTGAAACAGATCGGGAGATAGAAAAAGCAGCTGCCAGTCAGATGAAACTGGAGCTGCAGTAAGGGTTGAGAGTTTAGAGTTGAGTGTTTAGAGATTAGAGAGTTGAGTGTTTAGAGATTAGCGTTCGTAGTTGGCTGAAGGTGTGATGACCTTATCCATCCGCACATCATGCCACGACCAGGGAACGGAATCCTGAATCTGGAAATCGTAGCAAACGCCGATCTTCGACACTTTACCTAATTTGCGCAAGAAGCGGTCGTAGTACCCTTTGCCACGTCCCATGCGCACGAGATCTTTGTCAAAAGCCAAACCCGGTACAATCACCAAGTCAGGCTTGCCGTGGTAGGTAGCGGTCTGGGGAGTAGGGATCCCGTAGTGACCTTTTTTGAGGTTGTCCGCACCGATATACTGGCGCAGTTCGATGTAATCATGATGGGTGACAGGCAGAAGGATCGTCTTCTCGTCCTTGTACTTATCCAGCAGCGGACGAAGATCGACCTCATGGTGCACGGGATAGTAGAACATTACCACGCGGGCGTGGCGGAAACAATGCAACTGCTCGATGCGTTCCATCACCTGCTCCGACCAGAGCTTGAGATCAGCGGCAGTTTGGATGCGAAGCTTCTGACGCATCAGTTCACGCATGTCGGCTTTGCGCTTCTTGTTAACGTTCCAAGGCAAGCGCCGTTTGAAATCACGTATTTGGCTTTCGAAAAGCATAACAATATTTGGTATTTATAGATTTAAAAAATTCAAAGATTTGAAGACAAAAATAGTCGTTTGTCAAAATCGACCGCAAAGATACAAAAAATATTTGATATTTGCAAATATGAAACGCACCTTTTTTACAATATTGTGCATATTTAGTCTTTTTTTGCTTTCTTGCAGCAATAGAAGCACCGAAACAGTCACCCTTTCCTCGGAAACGGAGGTGACCAGTTTCTATTTCACCAAGCAAGACAGTTTTCCGAGTATTGGTAACACGAAGTTCACGATCAGCCTCTATGCTGCTCAAGATACAGGACTGATTACCAATGCCGACTCGATGGCTTATAAGACGCCGGTCAACAAGCTTGTTCCGCGTTTGCTGTTCAAGGCTACCCCTTCGTCGGCAACGATCATCACTGCCGATACCACGATCAACCTTACCGGCAAGGACACGATAGATTTCACGGAGCCGGTATTGCTGCGCGTTATATCATCAGACAGAAGCAATACAAAGTATTATCGCATCGTGGTGAATGTGCATCAGGTTGATCCTGACCTGTTCGACTGGCATTGCCTGACTTCGGCAGTAGTGTCCTCGGGAACAGCATCCACCAAGGGTGTTGTACTGAATGGCACGTATCTGCTCTTCGCCAACGATGGCTTTAAGACCACCGTTTATCAGTCGGCTGACGGCAAGAAGTGGGATGATGGAACGACGCTGACTACGCTGCCCGATAACTGCTCTGTTCGCGAGATCCTTGCCTATGACGATGGTGATAAGCTCTACTATTGTCAGGAAGGAGTGGTCTATACCACTACCGACGGTATAACATGGGAAGCACAGGACTTGAGTGGCGAGACTTATATCCCGCTTGTGATGCTGATGCACTTCAACGACAGTGTGTGGCTGGTAGCCGAACACGCGTCGGAGCACACCTTCCATCTTGCGGTGGAGGATGGCGACACGTGGCGTACAATCGACGATCCGCTACCCGCTAAATGGCCGTTGTCGGAATTCACCGTAGTGTCGTTTGCTTCGAGCAGCGAGCGTCCGCGGGCGATGATTGTCGGCGGTTATGACACCGAAGGCAATCCTCTGAACTCCCGTTGGAATATTGAGTACAGCCAGGCGGCTGGTTACCGTTATGCTAACTTCGCTATCGAGCGTCCGCTTTGTTCGGCAATCCTCGGCGCTGCGGCTGTATATTACGGCAATCGGTTCTATTTGTTCGGCGGCTTGGATGCAGAGGCGCAGTATATATCCTCAACGGCACTTTACTCCGACGACGAGGGACTGAACTGGTTCCCGATTGACACGGCTCACAACCGCCTGATGGATGTCTATACGCAGCGCACACAGACCAGTGCTACTGTTTATGGCAACTGCGTCTACCTGTTCGGCGGACAATCACGCACCGAGATGTATTCCGATGTGCTCTGCGGCAAACTCACCAGCATCGACTGGTAATTTCAATTGTAAATAGGTAAATTGTAAATATACATGAGAATTCACTTCATCGCCATAGGCGGCGCAGCTATGCACAACCTCGCGCTGGCTGTTCAACAGAAAGCAGGTTATACAGTTACCGGATCGGACGACGAGATCTTCGATCCCGCGCGTACGCATCTTCTTGAGGCAGGGCTATTGCCCGCTGAGATGGGTTGGCATCCCGAGCGTATCACGCCGGACATTGATGCTATAATATTAGGAATGCACGCACGTGAGGATAACCCCGAACTCATTCGTGCCCGTGAACTGGGGCTGAAGATATACTCGTTCCCGGAGTATTTGTACGAGCAGACCAAAGACAAGTTCCGCATCGTGGTAGGCGGTTCGCATGGCAAGACTACTACGACGGCAATGATCCTGTACGTTCTCAACCGTCTCGGTATCGAAGCCGACTACATGGTAGGTGCACAGATCGAGGGCTTTGAACGGATGGTGCGCCTGTCGGACACAGCGAAGTACGCCGTGTTTGAGGGGGATGAGTACCTGACTTCGCCACTGGACTTGCGCTCGAAGTTCCTGTGGTATCATCCGAACACTGCTATCCTGACAGGCATCGCGTGGGATCACATCAATGTATTCCCGACCTTTGACAAGTACGTGGATACGTTCCGTCAGTTTGTTGATACGTTTGAGCCCGACGGCACGTTCATCTACTATTCGGGTGACGAGAACCTGCAGAAGATTGCTGCCGGAGCGCGTGGGGATATACAATGCAAGCCCTACTCTGCGTACAAGGGCGCCGTGCCGATGCAGGTGTTCGGGCAGCATAACATGGAGAACCTGCAAGCCGCTTGCATGGCGTGCGAGACAATCGGGGTCAAGTCGGAGGATTTCTATCGGGAAATCAGTACCTTCACCGGTGCAGCCAACCGCCTGGAGAAGATCGCCGAGACGCAGAGTAGCGTAGCTTACAAAGACTTTGCGCACTCGCCGTCCAAACTCCGTGCTACGGTTAAGGCGGTACGCGAACGCTATCCCGATAAGCGCCTTGTAGCAGCTATGGAGCTCCACACCTTCTCCTCGCTTATGGCTGACTTCTTGCCGCAGTACAACGGTTGCATGGCTGAGGCGGACGTGGCGTACGTGTATTTTAATCCGAAGGTGATCGAGCACAAACGTCTCACGCCGATCACGGCTGATGAAGTGGCAGCGGCGTTCGCTACGCCGAACATCAAGGTGTTTACCGAAAGCGAAGCCCTGCAACAACAACTGCGCGAATTGTTTGCCACAGAACTCCGCGGAAAGGATGTCGCCCTGCTGATGATGTCCAGCGGCACGTTTGACGGAGTGGATGTGCCGGCGTTCGCCAAACAGCTGATAGGAGCATAACGAATCATTAATCCCTAAATCATAGTAACTAATATGACACGCAAAGGTAAAATTGCTATCTGGGTCATCGGTAGTATCCTCGTTATCGGAGCATTGGTATTCACATGTGCCGATGTAGTCGTATCCCGCATGGTGCAGCGCAGGGTTAACAAAACCCTTGCCGAGCTGCCGATCCCGGGCTGTACAGCGTCGTGCGGGAATATTCACGTGTTCCTGTTCAGCGGCATGGCTGACGTTTATGACCTCAAGTTCTCGTACCGCGGCGAGCAGATAAGCAAGCGCGATACGACCCGCCCGGGATTTGACTTGGCGCTCGATCATCTGAGTGTCGGGCATATCTTCTATACGCCGCTGATAGCACGCAACCTGCTGGTGGATGCCATTCGTGCCGAGCATCCTTCCATCGAACTATGGATGGATGAGAAACATCCTGAGAAGAGTTTCCCAGAGATGCACGACGACGGCATGAGCAAACTCCAAGATGCACTCAATCGTATAGCATTGAACGCGTTGCGTATCAACAACGCCTCTATGAAGTTCCACAGTTTGCGCACGAAACTGGATGTGGCAGCTGACAGTTGTTCGTTTGCAGCGTACGATTTCGTATATGCTGACTCGGCATTCACGTACTGTGATTCGCTTTACAAAGTGCAACTCGGGCATGTATCCGTGTTAACACCTGACGGGTACGTTCGCCTGGAAACGCGCGATATATGTCAGACTGATGCGGGCGAACTCACAATTGGCAATTTTCATGTAGCCCACACTATGCCGCGCCTGAAACTCGCGGAGATCATGAAAGAGCCATCAGCGTGGATCGATATGACTTTCGAGAATATACGTCTGTCAGCGTTCAACCCTATCCGCAAAGCCATGGCGAAGGATTACACCTTGGATAAAGTATCCGTTGTGCTAAAAAACGGTGAGGTGTTCCGCGACAACCGGTTCAAACCGACCCATCCCTATCCGATGCCGCAAGAGGTGTTCGCCCAGTTGCCGGTACAACTGATGATTAACAGTGTGGATGCACAGGTCAAGAATCTCAATATCGAAGTTGCCATCACCAAGACGAATATAGGCAAACTGAATCTGCGCGGTGCTAAGGCGAAAATAACCGACATCACGAACCGTCGCGGCAAGACGATGCGCATCAAGGCGCACTGCCCGATCCTACAAGGCTGTGCGGATCTGGCGATGTCGATGACCATGAACAAGGCGTGCGACTTTGGCGTCGAACTGCATGTTGTAGGTGTGGACGGCGCTTTTATCAACAGTTTGCTTCGTCCGATCACCAGCATAACAATCGGATGTCAGTTCGATGCAATAGATGCCAAATATACCGGCAATAGCGAGACAGCCGAAGGTATATGTCGCATGATGTATCATGGCTTGCTGGTGGATGTGCATAAGGAGGACGATATACCGTTCAAGATCTTGTCCGAGCACGCCGACTTCATCAACTCGGCTGCCAAGAACCTGATTCCCAAGAGCAATCCTTCGAAAGTGGATATCCATCCTCGTGCCTATAAGGTGCGTGCTAAACGAGATGTGATGATGCTCTTCCCGGTATATGTGATGATGCCGGTGATCGATGGTGCGAAAAAGACGTTCTTACCCGGACTATTTGTCCACGAAGAGGTTAAGAACCCTGTGTTTGATTAACCGCTCTGTATTGTTGCGCTTTTTGGCACGGTATTTGCACCCTACACAACAAATGACAAGAACAACCACACTGATATGAACAAACAAGACAAACGTGATCATCTGTATATGCGCATGGCGCGCACTTGGGCAGAGAACAGCTACTGCGTTCGCCGCAAGGTAGGTGCATTGCTGGTGAAAGACAAGATGATTATTTCCGATGGCTATAACGGCACACCTTCGGGCTTTGAGAACGTGTGCGAGGATGATAACAACGTGAGCAAACCTTACGTCCTACACGCCGAGGCAAACGCTATCACGAAGGTTGCTCGCTCTAGCAACAGTTCGGACGGCGCGACATTGTACGTCACCGCTTCACCCTGCATGGAGTGCTCGAAGCTGATCATTCAATCCGGCATCAAGCGCGTGGTTTATGGTGAGAAGTACCGCCTGATGGACGGCGTGGAGTTGTTGGAGCGTGCCGGAATACAGGTGGATTATATGCCGGATGAGTTGACAGACCAAGAATGACAGCAGCCAATCTTGGCTGCTAAAAAGAGTTTACTATGAAAAAGTATATCTTACCGAGTATTTCCGTTTTGTGCATTGTTGTCGGGTTCATCATCGGTAACGCCGTGAGCAACAAGGTCAATGCGCAACATTTCTATATCCAGAACGGTCAGTTGATGGTGGCACCGTCATCCAAAACCGACCAGCTGCTGCAACTGATGCAGCGATCGTACGTCGATAGCCTTGACATCGACTCCATCACCGACATTGTGCTGGATGATCTGGTCAAGCAACTCGACCCGCACTCGTCGTATATCCCCAAGAAAGATATCGAACTAGTGAACTCCGAACTCTCGGGTTCGTTCTCGGGAATCGGTGTGCAGTTCACGATACAGAGCGATACAGTGAACATTGTCGCCGTTATATCCGGTGGTCCGAGTGAACATGTCGGCGTGTTGGCGGGCGACAAGATTGTGCTGGTCAACGACTCGACCTTCTGCGGCAAAGGCACAACCAACGAGCGTGTGATGCACACCTTGCGTGGTCCGAAAGGCACGGAAGTCAAGCTCGGCATTATGCGAACCGGCACGCCTGAGATCCTCAGTTTCACCATCGTGCGCGGTGATATACCCGTGCACTCGGTGGATGCACAGTTTATTATTGAGTCGAAAGTCGAAAGTCAAAAGTCAAAAGACAAGAAGATTGGTTTCATCCGCGTCAACAAGTTCGGCGAGACGACCTACCGCGAGTTCATAACCGCGCTGGCTGAACTGCGTTCGCAAGGCGCAACAGAGTATATCGTTGACCTGCGTGAGAACAGCGGCGGGTATATGGATCAAGCTATCAAGATGGCAAACGAGTTTCTGCAAGCCGGTGACCTGATTGTCTATTCCGAAGGACGGACGTACCCGCGATATGAGGCACGTGCCAATGGCGGCGGCAGGTTCAAAGATGTGCCGCTCGTAGTGCTGATTGACAATTTCTCTGCTTCGGCATCGGAGATTTTTGCCGGCGCGATGCAAGACAACGATCGTGCGCAGATCATCGGTCGCCGCTCATTTGGCAAGGGCTTGGTACAACAGCAGTTCCCGTTTGCTGACGGTAGCGCGGTGCGCCTGACGGTAGCCCGTTACTATACGCCTTCCGGACGTTGCATTCAGAAACCGTATACCCTGGGCGACAAAGACAGTTACCAGCAAGATCTTGAGGAGCGCTTCGAGCACGGCGAGTTCTACTCGGCAGACAGTATTCATTTCTCTGATTCAACAACGTACCGCACCAAGAAAGGGCGCATCGTTTATGGAGGTGGAGGCATAATGCCGGACATCTTTGTCGGTCGTGATACGACGCAATATAGTCCGTATTTCAATATTGTTAGCAATAGAGCCTATACCTATCAGTTCGCATATCGTTATGCCGACGCTCACCGCAAGCAACTCACCAAGTTCACCAAGTGGCAAGATCTGGAGAAACATCTGATTGCTGCCAACTGGGTTCCGGAATTCGTGAAGTTCTGTCAGGAGAAGGGTGTTGAACCCAACGAACAGCAATTGGCGAAGTCACGGGCATTACTCGTTCGGATTGTGAATGCGTATATCGTTCGGGACATCATGGGCGACGCGGGATTCTTCCCCTTGTTCGAACGTGACGATGACATCACAAAACGTGCAATTGATGTGCTAATAGGCAAAGATTGACACCTTGACAAGCAAGAATGACATGATTTGGACATTAATTATCATTTTTTTACTAAAATATTTGCATAATTCAAAAAAATAATGTATCTTTGCATTCGCGTTCGTAAAAACCGCATATTTCGAACGCGATTGGTCGGTTGCCCGAGCGGTTAGGGATCGGTCTGCAAAACCGGGGACAGCAGTTCGAATCTGCTACCGACCTCCAAAAGAAACCGCCATTCATGGCGGTTTTCTGTTTCTAACAGCTGATAACTGACTACTGATTGCTATCATGGCGCAAGACAAGATCATAGAAGACATCACAACGGGTGAATACAAGTACGGTTTCACTACTGACGTGCAGACGGACATCATTGGCAAAGGATTAAGCGAGAACGTTATCCGCACTATATCTGCCAAGAAAGGTGAACCTGCTTGGCTGCTGGAATTTCGACTGAAAGCCTACCGCAAGTGGCTCACGATGCCTGTGCCGAAGTGGGCACACCTCACTATCCCGGAGATCGACTTCCAGGATATATCCTACTACGCTGCACCTAAGTCGAAAGTCGAAAGTCAAAAGTCGAAAGAGGACATTGATCCGGAGATTGCCAAGACCTTCGACAAACTTGGTATCCCCTTGGAGGAACGTGCCGCACTTGCCGGAAACATGGCAGTGGACGCCGTGATGGACTCGGTGTCGGTCAAGACGACTTTTCGCGAGACACTCGCGGAGAAAGGGATCATCTTTTGCTCCATCAGCGAAGCAGTGCGTGAGCACGAAGACTTGGTAAAGAAATACCTTGGTTCGGTAGTGCCTTACTCCGACAACTTCTACGCCGCCCTGAACTCGGCAGTATTCTCCGACGGTTCGTTCGTATATATACCCAAAGGCGTACGTTGCCCGATGGAACTCTCTACGTATTTCCGCATCAATGCGCAGAACACCGGACAATTCGAGCGCACACTGCTTATTGCCGACGAAGGTGCCTATCTATCGTATCTGGAAGGATGCACCGCACCGCGTCGCGACGAGAACCAACTGCACGCTGCAATTGTCGAGATCATTGTGCACGACAATGCAGAAGTCAAGTATTCGACTGTGCAGAATTGGTATCCGGGTGACAAACAGGGCAAAGGCGGCATCTATAACTTCGTTACCAAACGTGGCATAACCTACAACAATGCGCGTCTGAGTTGGACGCAGGTTGAGACAGGCTCGGCTATCACGTGGAAGTACCCGTCGTGTATCTTGCGCGGCGACAACTCGTCAGCGGAGTTCTACTCTGTAGCCGTGACGAATAACTTCCAGCAAGCCGATACGGGCACAAAGATGATTCATCTCGGGCGCAACACTCGCTCGCGCATCGTGAGTAAAGGTATATCTGCCGGGCAGAGTCAAAACTCCTACCGCGGCTTGGTCAAAGTCAGCGACCATGCAGACAATGCGCGCAACTATTCGCAGTGCGACTCCTTACTGATCGGCGATAAGTGTGGTGCACACACCTTCCCCGTCATGCAATTGTCCAACCCCACGGCGGTTGTCGAACACGAAGCAACGACCTCAAAGATTAGCGAAGACCAACTCTTCTATTGCCAGCAGCGAGGCATAAGCCTTGAGGATGCCGTCGGGCTTATTGTTAACGGTTACGCTAAAGAGGTGATGGACAAACTGCCGATGGAGTTTGCTGTTGAGGCGCAGAAGTTGCTACAAGTTTCCCTTGAAGGTACAGTAGGGTAGTATGGTTGCGATTCTCACGGATAGTTTGCACAAGATTGCGTACGCCACGGACGCAAGTGTGTATCGTGAGGTTCCCTATGGCGTGAGTTATCCCGAGAGCGAGGAATATATCCGCCTTCTCATCGCCGAGGCGCGCAAACGTGGCACGAACATCATTGCCCGTGCAGGCGGCACTTCTATCGCCGGACAAGTCGTTGGCAACGGCATTGTGGCAGACATCAGCCGGCATCTCAATCACATTATCGAAATCAACCCCGACGCACGCTACGCATGGGTCGAACCCGGTGTGGTGCGTGACGAACTTAATATAGCCTGCAAACCGCACGGGCTGTTCTTTAGTCCCGAAACCTCAACATCTAACCGCTGCTGCATAGGCGGGATGTTCGGCAATAACTCTTGCGGCACGCACTCGCTCGTATATGGCAGTACACGACGGCATGTTCTCGAAGCCGACGGTATCCTTGCTGATGGTTCATCCGAACACTTTGCTTCCTATTCCGTTGCCGAACTCGAAGAGCGATTCGGCAAAGCATTTTGGTTTGCCGATGGTTTGCCGCTCATCGGACGAATATACGCCCAACTGATCCGTTTTGCGTTAGATGTGCCGACACGCACATTGATAGCGGACACGTATCCCGACCCCGAATTGACGCGCCGTAGTTGTGGTTACGCCATCGACGAGGTGATTGCCGACCTGTGTGACGAGAGCAAACCACTTGCCGAGCGCACCGTCAACCTCTGCCAACTCTTGGCAGGCAGCGAGGGAACATTGGCGTTCATTACGCGCATCAAGGTCTCACTTGATCCGTTGCCTGCTAAAGAGGTGATGGTGGTTTGTGCACATTGCACGACACTCGATGCCGCCTTTGAGGCAAACCTTATCGCGCTGAAACACAAGCCAATGGCAGTCGAACTGATGGACGGCGAGATTCTGCAACTGAGTAAAGGCAATCCCGCAGTGGAACGGTTCTTTGTGACAGGTGACCCTGAGGCGTTGCTGATTACCGAACTGAGGGCTGATGATCTGCAAACGATAAACCGCCAAGCCGATGCTTTGGAGAAAGACTTGCTTGCCGGTGGGTTGGTTACATTGTGTACGCGAGTATATGGCGCAGAGGTCAGCAAGGTGTGGAATCTGCGTAAAGCAGGCTTAGGGATTCTTGGTAGTATGCCAGGCGACGCCAAACCGACAGGCGTGATTGAGGATACAGCCGTGGCAGCAAACCGACTTCCGGCATATATGCGCGACTTCCGCGAAATGCTCGCTCGGCTGGGTACAAACTGCGTGTTCTACGGACATATCAGTACCGGCGAACTGCACCTGCGACCTATCTTGAACCTCAAGACCCCCGAAGGCAAACAGCTCTTCCGCACCATTGCGCGTGAAACGACTCTGCTGGTGCGCAAACATCGGGGTACAATCAGCGGCGAGCACGGTGATGGACGCTTGCGTGGGGAGTTTATTCCGCTGCAATACGGTGAGCCAACCTACGAGTTGATGCGGCAGGTCAAATATTGCTGGGACGAAGATGGTCTGTTCAATCCGCACAAGATTGTTGATACCCCGCACATGGACGAATCGTTGCGTGCCGACCGATCTATCATGGGCGATGAACTGGTTTGCAGCGTGGAGAAATGCAACGGAGCAGGTGACTGCCGCAAGTCGAACTTGATAGGCGGTACAATGTGCCCTTCGTACAAGGTTAGTCGCGACGAACTGCACACCACCCGTGCACGGGCAAACATCCTCCGCGAGTGGCTGTTATCCCCGTACAATGATGGCGATAAACCGTCGCTTGCCGATGTCAAGGAAGTGCTGTCTTCTTGTCTGGCATGCAAAGCGTGTAAACGGGAGTGCCCGTCAGGAGTAGACATGACGCGCTTGCGTGCCGAAGTACTCCAACAAATCTATGACCGCGAAGGTACACCGCTGCACACATGGCTTGTGGCACATAACGCAGACATCCAACGACTTGGTGCAATGATGCCAAGCGTATATAATTTCTTTGCTGCCAACCGCTACACTTCGGCAGTGCTCAAACGCATTGCGGGTTTTGCACAGGAACGAAATATCCCCACTATAAACTCTCTACTTTCAACTAAAAAACTACTCTCAACTCTAAACACTAAACATTCAACAAAAAAAATATACCTTTTCCTCGACGAGTTCACCCGCTACCAAGAGCCGCAACTTATTGAGACATTCATCCTTCTGCTTAGTCGTTTGGGTTACGAGGTGCTTATCCCCAAACATGTAGAGAGCGGCAGAGCGGCGGTATCGAAAGGGTGCTTGCGGCTGGCTAAACGATATGCCGAAAAGAATGTGCGTCTGTTGCAAGGCCTTATCACAGAAGATGCACCATTGGTAGGCATCGAGCCGTCGGCTATACTGACTTTCCGTGACGAGTACCCTGAACTTGTACCGCCAAAATATAAAGAGGATGCCGAACGGCTGGCACAGAACAGCCTGCTATACGACGAGTTCCTGATGCGTGAGGTGCGCGCCGGACGAATCACAGCCGAGCAGTTCAGCGACCTGAAGGCGGATATATGGCTGCACGGACATTGTCATCAGAAAGCCTTGGTGGGCGTGGAGCAGACTGCCGCATTGCTTGATTTGCCAAAGAATACCATGGTACATGTTATCCCTTCGGGCTGTTGTGGCATGGCGGGTTCGTTTGGTTACGAACACTACCAAACATCCATCGCCATCGGCGAGATGGTACTTTTCCCCGCTATTCGTCAAGCCATCAGCACTCAGCAATCCGTTACGGTGATTGCTGCCCCCGGCATATCTTGCCGCACACAAATAAAGGATGGTACAGGCATCACTGCCCACCATCCTATCGAAATCCTGTATCGCTTGTTACGAAACGAATAATTGTGCTAATTCTTGCAGATCGTTTACTACGAGATCCGTATAGTCCTGTACCTTCTCGGGTACGGGATTATTTTTACTTATATAGAACGCGCGTGTGTGCGCATTGCTCGCAAAGAGCATATCGCTCAGGCTGTCACCTACCATCACAGAGCGATGCAGGTCAATGTCCGGAAAATCCCGCTGTGCCTGCAATGCCATGCCTATAGCAGGCTTTCTATTCGGTGAACCGCTGTCTTGCAGGTCGGTACATGTATATACCTTGTCAATCCTTCCGCCTACTGCTTCGATGTCGCGGAGCATGTGCGCGTGGATGGCGTCCAAGTCGGCTTGCGACATCAGTCCTTTGCCTAAGCCCTGCTGGTTGCTGACAATGATAAGGTGTTTATATTGTTTACTAAGTGTGGTTAAGGCTTCCCGTGCCCCGGGAATCCACTCCCACATTCCCCAGTTCCTTACATAATCGCCCACAATATGTTTATTCAGCACACCATCGCGGTCGAGAAACAAGGTTGTGTCCTTTGGAAAAAGTGCCCCGAACTCCTTTTGTGCCCGATAGTAGTCTTCCGGCACGCCGATGTCAATAAAGTAATCACTGAACCGCATCCCGCAGAAGCCCTCTGCACCGGCAAGTGGTTGCATCAGTTCTTTCTCGAACGAGAACTTCTCCGGCAATGACTGCTGCATCAGCCATTCATGGCTGATAGCATATATCCCGCCATTGATACACCCCGCGCCACTGCTTTGATCCTTTTCGCGGAAAGCGGTGATACAGCCGTCTAAGCACTCCACTGCACCGTAACGACCGGTGTCCGGCACATTGCGCAACGCAACAGAAAGGTGCGCCTTCTGTGAGCAATGAAACTCGTAAAATGCTGCTAAATCAATATCGAACAACGTGTCACCATTCAGTACAAGAAAATCCTCGCTTTCTATATAGTTCGCCGCTTTGGCAATTGCTCCGCCGGTGAAGAGTGGGGTGCTCTCGTTGGAGAAACTCACCTTAATGCCACGATAGCCATCATGAAAATACGACTCAATCTGTTCGTGCAGGTGACCTGTTGCGAGTACCACGTGTTGCACTCCGGAATCAGCCAATCGGTCAAGCAGATAGCACAAAAAAGGCTTGCCATATACCGGTGCCATCGGCTTGGGGATATTGCCCAGCACATGGCTCAGTCGTGTGCCGAACCCTCCGGCTAATATGACAGCTTCTCTGAACATCAACGTGGAAATATCGTCGCTTCCACCATCTCGCAGATGATATGTCCGAGCATAATATGGCACTCCTGGATTCGTGGCGTGTCGCTCGAAGGCACATTCAGCAGGTAATCTGCCAACGCCTTCATCTCGCCGCCCGTCTCGCCGGTCAAGGCTACGGTAATCACGCCTAACTCTTTCGCTTTCTTAAACGCGTTGACGATGTTTTTCGAGTTTCCCGATGTCGACAATCCAACCAGCACATCTCCCTTCTGACACGAACCGTTGATCATCCTCGAGTAGATCAGGTCGTAGCCGTAGTCGTTCGCTACAGCCGTCAGGTACGACGTGTTGCAGTGCAGCGCCTCGGAGTTCAGCGGCGGGCGGTCGTAATAAAACCTACCTGACAATTCAGCAGCCAAGTGCTGTGCATCAGCCGCGCTGCCGCCGTTGCCGCACCAAAGAATACGCCTGCCGTTTCTAAGCGCCTCAACCATCACGTCCGCTACACGCCGGATGGTATCCAACAATTCGGGCGTATCCAATATCTGCTGTTTGGTGGCAATACTGCCTGCTATCGAACGGGTTACAGTGTCCATGTTTTCAATCCTTCCTGTGTAAATTCATATCGTTTGACTTGCCCCGAGAAACGTTCGGTCAAGGCTTTCTCAACAGCGTAGCGGGTTGTGCCCGGGCAATAAAAGAACATAAATCCTCCTCCGCCGGCGCCGCTGACCTTGCCGCCCGTAGCACCCGCCGACAAGGCTGCATGGTAGATGTCGTCCAACAGCGGATTGCTGATGCCCGAAGCGGTGCGTTTCTTATGTTCCCAACCAAAGTTCAGAATCTCGCCGATGGCGTCAATATCGCCCCGGAGCAGACTCTCTTTCATCCACACCGCTTGTTGTTTCAGCTGGTGCATGGCGTCGATCGAGTCGTTGTTCTTTGCCTTCACATTGTCAATCTGCCCCTGAATGATTTTCGCACTCACATGGCTCGTTTCGGTATAATATAGCAGCAGGTTGTGTGCCAACTCGTCCTGGTAACGCTGCCTGATGCGCAGCGGGTTGACGATCACCTTGTCGTCTTGCAAGAACTGCATGTAATTGAATCCGCCGAACGTGGCTGCATATTGATCTTGTTTGCCGCCTGCCATGCCGAGGTCAATGCGCTCTATCTCGTACGCCAGACGTGCCAAGTCATATTCTCCGAGCGGCAACTTCAGCCATTCAGCAAACGCACCCAGGATGCTCACTACCAGCGTGCTCGACGTGCCCAAACCGCTGCCTGCCGGCGAATCTACATGACAGGTGATACGCATCGAGAGAGGCTTCTTTGTGAAATCTTTTACTACACGGTTATACACGCCTTTGCTCAATACAAAGAATCCTTCCGTGTCCAGTTGCTCAACGCTGTCATATACCTCTTCCAAACCAGCATCGGGCGACGAGAACACAATCTTCCCGTTGTCCAGTGGCTCAATCGTCGTATAGGCGTAGAGCGAGATTGTGGCATTCAAGATCGCTCCGCCATACAAGTCGGAGTAGGGTGATACGTCCGTGCCGCCGCCGGCTAATCCTAATCGTAATGGTGCTTTGCTGCGAATGATCATAATAGGTTTCAACTTTTAACTTTCAACTCTCCAACTTCATTCAACTTTCAACTTTCAACTATTCAATATTGCTGCGGTCATCACGGACCACGCGTATTTCTGTTTTTCTTTCTTAATGTTCTCCCCAAACTGTTTCTCCCGCTCCTCGGCAGGCATTTCGGCAAATTGTACCAAGGCTTCCGCTATAGCGTGCTCATCTACAGGGCAAACATAGCCCACTTTACCGTTCGGCACAATCTCTGCCAAACCGCCCACATTCGTCACTAACATCGGTCGCTCAAAATGGTAGGCAATCTGCGTTACGCCGCTTTGTGTGGCAGTCTTGTACGGTTGCACAATCATGTCCGCTGCTGAGAAGTACAGCCGCACCCTTTCGTCAGGAATGAAGTCCGTGTGCCACGCTATCGTTCCCTCCAGCCCCAACTCTTGCTCCAACAGTTTGTACTGTTCGCCGTTGTTATAAAACTCGCCGGCTACCACGAGCAGTAATTTATTTTTTGTCTTTTGTCTTTCGTCTTTTGTCTCAATTGCCTCTGCGTACGCCCGCATTAGCACATCCAGCCCCTTGTAGTCGCGTATAAACCCAAAGAACAGCAGAATCGTCTTGTCTTCAGGCAAGCCCAACTCTTTGCGAGCTGCGGATTTCTCTACCGCCTCGCCGAAGTTGTCGTACAAGGGATGCGGACTCAAAGTAACCAAATCCGTCTTTTGTCTTTGAGCGTAGCGGTCTTTGCTCTTTGAGCGACTTTGTCGCGGTCTATCCGGCAAGAACTTCAAGCAGTCTTGTCGTACACTCTCCGACATTGCCACAAACCTGTCCACGCTACGGATAAAGTACCGTATCAGCCATTTGTCCCAGAAGTGCGGCTCGTGCGGAATGACATTATCCAGTACCGACACAACCTGTATCCCCTGTCTTCGTGCCAACCGTGCTATTGTTCCGAGGCACGGCGCCATCAGCGGTATCCAGAACTTGATCACCAGCACATCAATCTTCGCCTTTTTCAGCAGTCGTGCGGTTTTCCACCAACTCCACGGAGCGATACTGTTCATCGTCCGTGTGATCTTCAGATCTTTGGGAGCAGGTGAGTCGCTGTACTGTGTTTTGCCCGGAAACAGGAAGTCCGGATACTGCATCGTGAACGTGAAGATTTGCACGTCATGACCTTCTGCCATGAACTGTCGTGCCAGCCGTTCGTTGAACGCGGCAAGCCCGCCCCTGTAAGGGTAGGCTGTGCCGAGCAATGCTATGTTCAACTTATCTTTCAACTTTCAACTATCAACTTTCAACTATTTTTTCCCTTTTTTCCAGTTGCTCTGTTTGGCAGGGATAACCTTCGTATCTGCTTTCGCCTTCGGCTGTTCAGCTTGCATTTTGCATTTTGCATTTTGCATTGAGCTTTCAGCTATCTCCGCCTTCTCCAGCCAGCAGATAGCGTCGCCCTTCGTCACTTTCTGTCCCTGTTGTTTGTCAACAGCCACAAGACGCGAATTCTCGAACGCCTTCAATGCCTCAATGCCGTGTTGCGTCTGCAGATAGCAAACAACCTCGCCTTCTCTGAACAATGTACCGAACGCCGGTGCGTGGCTGTCTTCGTTGAAGTCGAGTTCCCAGAGCACGGTGCCCGCTTGCGTAGCCTCAACAGGCTCGCTCGTCGGGTGCAGAATAGCGCGTTTGTCGGCTGCCGAGATAAAGGTCACTTGCTGACCACCCTTGGCGGCTTTCTCCATTCTTTCCAACAGGTCTTTGTTGAACTGCTCTTTCGCTAGGCCCGACTTATACTCTCTGTACTGTTTCTCGTGCATAGCGAACTCAAACAATTCTTCGTCGTCTTGTCCACGATCCCAACCGAGCTCTTCCATCTCCTTGATGAAACGCGGCAACTCGTTCGGGTAGAGTTTCTGCGGATCGTCGGTGTAGAACTCGAAGCCTTTCTCCTTTGCTAGTTCCACAATCTCCGGTGCCAACTCGCCCGGCAACTTGCCTGACTTGCCGAGGATCATGCCCCACATTGCGGGGTCCATTCTGGTGAAATCCTTCTCGCCCATTGAACGGCTGAACAGGTTCATCAGCGCGGCGTTCTTTACGTATTGGCTAAACGGCGTAACCAAGCATGGTGTACCGAGCATCGGCCAAATACGCTGTACTTCGTCGAAGAGTTGCACGAGCAACTCGTCCTCGCTCAGTTCTTTCTCGCCTTTCTTTTTGAGGTTCGCGTTAATAGCGGCGTGCATACCTTTCAGGTCAGCCATCAAGCTTCCCATCATGCCTCCCGGCAAACCGCAACCTACGAGCAACGAAGTCATCAGCGAGTTCTTGGGGTCAATCCAGTAGCCGAGGAAGTCGTCAATAAACGACTGTGTCAGGCTTCTTGCCTCCATATACGCATTCATGTTGATGTCCTTAACGAGGAATCCCGCGTCTTTGAGCATTGCTTGAATGGTGATTACGTCTGGGTGCACCTTACCCCAACTCAGCGGTTCCATCGCTACGTCCAGTACATCGCCGCCGGCTTTCGCAACCTCAAGCATCGAAGCTACACTGAATCCCGGACCTGTATGACCGTGGTATTGGATGATTATATCAGGGTGTTTCTCCTTGATAGCGGCTACAATCACGCCCAACATGTGCGGACGACCCACGCCTGCCATGTCCTTAAGGCAGATCTCTTGCGCACCGCCTTCGATGAGTTGCTCGGCGAGGTTGATGTAGTATTCAGCCGTGTGTACCTTCGAATACGTGATACACATCGTTGCCTGGGCTGTCATGCCGGCTTCCTTTGCCCACTTGATGCTCGGGATAATGTTCCGTGGGTCATTCAATCCGCAGAAGATACGCGTGATGTTCGTGCCCTGTGCATGTTTTACTTTGTACATCAACTGCCGTACGTCAGCGGGTACGGGGTTCATTCGTAGGGCATTCAATCCACGATCCAACATGTGCGTCTTGATGCCTGCCTCGTTAAACGGTTTGCAGAACGTGCGCACTGCCAGGTTCGGATTCTCGCCGTACAACAGGTTAACTTGCTCACTCGCACCGCCGTTGGTCTCCACGCGGTCAAAGCATCCCATGTCGATGATTACCGGTGCTACCTTTGCCAACTGGTCGCGGCGAGGTACATATCGCCCGCTACTCTGCCACATATCGCGGTACACGAGCGAAAATTGAACTTCTTTCTTTGCCATGATATTATATTGTGTTTAAATTTGTCTCTTTTCGCTTAATTCGTTTAATTAGTGAACGAATATGGTTCATCGTAATTGTTTTTAATAGTCTTTAATTGTTGACCTAAAAATCCATCGTTTACTTTCAATTCAAAAAGCCTACAAAATTACGAAAAAAAAACGACATTTGCAAATATTCATGCAATTTTTTGCAATCAGAATGCATTCCAGCCTTGTTGACAGGCTGCTCCGGGTGCTCGCTATCGTATTCGGCTTCCGTTACGTGACCGATGATATATACGTCATCCAACGGCACAAGTTTCTCGTAATCTTTGATATCGCAGGTGAACAGCAACTCATAATCCTCGCCGCCATTCAGTGCGCAGGTCACGATGTTCAGATTCATCTCCTCCGCCAGGGCTGCGGCTTGGTAGTCGATCGGCAGTTTGTCCTCGTAGATATCGCAACCCACGCCCGACTGACTGCAAATATGGAATAGTTCCGACGACAAACCGTCTGATACGTCCATCATTGCCGTCGGCTTGATGCCTGCTTTCTTGAGCGCCTCTATCACATCCACCCGTGCTTCGGGTTTAAGTTGCCGCTCCAGCAGGTACTCCCGTCCTTCGAACTTCTCGTGGATAGCGTCGTTGTTCTCTTCTGCTTTACCGAGGTTGTCGTGTTGCGTGGCGCGGAATACCTGCAATTCGCGCTCTAACAGTTGCAATCCCAGATATGCCGAACCCAAGTTGCCCGTCACGCAGATCAGGTCATTCACTTTCGCGCCTTTGCGATAGACGATGTCTTTCTCCTCCGCCTCGCCGATACAAGTGATGGCAATCATCAGCCCGTTCATCGAAGCGCAGGTGTCGCCGCCCACCAAATCTACTTTATAATGCTCGCATGCTGCGCGCACGCCCGCGTAAAACTCTTCGATGTCCTCAATCGCAAACCGCGACGATATGCCCAGCCCAACGGTGATCTGCGTTGCTTTGCCGTTCATGGCACATATATCCGATACATTCACTGCCACAGACTTGTAGCCCAAGTGCCGCAAGGGTACGTACTCCAGATTGAAGTGAATCCCCTCCAACAGCAGATCGGTTGTCACCAACGTTCGTTTCCCTTCGTGGTTCAGTACCGCCGCATCATCGCCCACGCCGTAGCACGTCGAGGGTTGCCGGTTCTTGAGGTCTTGTGTCAGGTGACGTATCAGTCCAAACTCACCTAACGTCGATATGGGTGTTCTGTTCATATTCTTTCGACTTTTATTCTGTTTAATCTGTTAAATCTGTGAACACCAAGTCCACTGATTTCGACTAATTCTGCCACAAAGATACAACTTTTTTTTCAAATATGCAAAAAGATTTCACTTTTTATTTGGAAATGTCGTAAATTTTTTGTATCTTTGTAGCCGGATTTCGAAAATTGACAATTATGCGAACAATTCTTATTGCTGAAGACAGCGAACGCAAACTCGTAGAACAGTATCTCCCGGGAGAGACAAACATCCTCGTCACCGGTGTCGGTGCGCTGAATGTTATCCGCTCCTTGCGTGATCTGCCGCGCGACACCGAACTCATCAATATCGGTTATGCCGGCAGTGCGAACTTCCCCATCGGCACAGTCGTTGAGGTCACCGAATCACATCTGCATCACCCGGGGCTCAACTACGCCGAACCTGTCCTTCCCCTTCAGCCCGTGGACGATCTCTTTTTCCGCGCCCTTAATCCCACACGCGCAGTCTGCTACTCCAACACCGATTTTGTGACCGCATCCCCTTACAACGACTGCGTCTTCGACATGGAACTCGCGTACATCTGCGCCTTAGGTTTTACCCGCGTCAGTGCCATCAAATATGTCTCTGACAACCTCTCCCTCCACACCTACCGCGAAGTCTCCCACTCCACACTTTAAACTCTCAACTCTCAACTAGACGACTTCTTTCAACTATCAACTTTCAACTGTCAACTATAAACTAAAACAATATGGCATACAAATGGACATTCACCACCATCGGTGGTAACACTCGCGTACATATCGCGAAAGGTGAAGATTTTCGCCACTTGGGCGAACTCGACGAAAAGATGTGGACTGTGCTCAGCTGCCCCACGACAGGTCTGGAGATCAGTGACCACACCCTCGCTCTCATGGATACCGACCACGACGGCAAGATCCGTATTGACGAGGTCGTAGCAGCAGCCGACTACCTCTGCGCTATTCTCCGTAACCCCGATATCCTCCTCGAGGAGAAAGATACCCTGCGCATCGCCGACCTCAATGAGGATAATGCCGAAGCCAAACAGATGGCTGACATCGCCCGCCGTATCGTCGGCAAAGAGGAGGTTATTACCCTCGCTGATGTCAAAGCTGCCGTTGGCGCTATTGCTGTGGAGCAAAAACCGCTACCCGAAGCACCGCTTGCTGCCGACATCATCGCTGCCGTTCACGAGAACGAAGCCGAGTACAACGCGTGGTTCCGTTCGTCCGAACTGGAGAAGATGGGACTCGCCGTTACCGATCCCGAGAAACAACCGAAGATCGCTGACAAGGAGTGGAAGAAACTCACCGCCCAAGTAGCTGCCTACGAAGCTGAGGTGGCTGCCATCACGGCCGAGAACAAAGCCGCTATGGACGCCGCTACCGGCGAATACCAGCCGCTGATCAAGCTGCTGCATCTCAAGCGCGACTTCTACACCCTGATCAAGAACTACATCTCCTTCCAGGACTTCTACAACCGCGAGATCAAGGCGATCTTCCAATGCGGACGACTCGTCATCGACCAGCGCGCTTGCGAACTCTGCGTGCGTGTAGCTGATGCCGGCAAGATGGCTGCCGAGGCAGGTAAGTCGGGCATGTTCCTCATCTTCTGCGACTGTGAGAACAAAGCCCAAGGCAAGAAGATCTCCATCGCAGCAGCTATGACCCAAGGCGACATCCGTAACCTCGAGGTGGGCAAGAACTGTATCTTCTACGACCGCAGCGGACTTGACTACGATGCTGTTGTTACGAAGATCAT
>CADBAZ010000020.1 GCA_902792835.1 uncultured Bacteroidales bacterium | reverse complement strand
ATTGCTTTACGCGTGAACGGATTATTGGCTATTGTCACCATAAAGGGTGATATAGTGCTCGCAGCAATAGCGTGTTAGGGCTTGGTGTTGGCGGGCGGACAGATGCGGAGAATAAACATAGTCGCAGCCGTTATACCGGAAGAAGGTATAGCGGCTGTCTAATTTGTAAGAGTCGGTCGTTTCGCTGTGACGATAGTACAAAGTGTTGCCACGAACGGCAAGCGCCTGATTGTTGAGGTTTTGGCGGAGATCAGAGATATGCAATACACACAGCAATGCTACAGCTGCAGCCGCCGGAGCGTACCACGCGAGACGTTGCTGACGGATACGCAGGTAACAGAAAGCGATAGCCGCTATAAGGCTGACAACCATCCACGGCGTGACAGACAATTGCAAGGTAGCGTGCGGCAGGTGTTCGATCCACCCGACGAAATCGCAGAGCCAACCGCTCAAATGTTGCAGCACCATAGCCAGCCATGCGCCAAGAGCGGTATGCGCCAACAATAGCGTGAGTGCACCTAATATAACTACTATATATGCGGCAGGAAGGACAACAAGGTTCGTGAGCAGGAAATAGCGAGATACTTGATGGAAGTAATAGAGTGAAACAGGCAAAGTGCCGATAGTAGCAGCGAGGGAAACCGTAAAAAGATCGCGCAAGAAGCGTAAACAGGGATTAACTACCTTCAATAAACCGTTGAAGTAGGGCACGAATAGCAGAATACCGAGTACGGCGGCAAACGAGAGTTGAAAACTCACACTGAACAGGCTGAGCGGGTCAACCCATAGGCAGATACAGGCAGCCGCAGCAAGCGTATTGACAGATACAGCCTTCCTGCGACACATCCAGCCCACCTGAATGATCGTGAGCATAACCACCGCGCGCATCACAGAGGGCGACAGGCCTGTAACAAACGCGTACACCCACATGGTTAAGATGATTATGAGTGCGAATAGTACCCGTCGCAGGCGTTGCTCGTACAGCGGACGAACGTAGCCGAAACAGGTAAGAAGAGATATTATAACCAGATAGATGATACCGGTATGCAAACCGCTGACAGCAAGAATATGTGCTGCACCGGCTGCTGCGAATGATTGCCGGAGATTGGAGTCCAGCGCATCGCTTTCACCTACGATGATAGCCGAGATGAAGGCCAAGGGTTGATCGTGCAAACCGGCATCTGCCAAACGTTGCGCCAGACGCTGTTGAACGGATGCAGCGTACGCGCGTAGCGTTCGAACGGGACTATGACCTATGACCTGCCACTGCTGCGGTTGCACGTAACCTATACCAACCTTGTGTTGCAGACGGAGATAGTTGCCGTAATCAAAGTCACCTTTGAATAATGCGGGCGGGCGTGTGATACGCGTACGCACGAGGAGGATATCTCCCATAACGGGAACAGGGCTATCCGAGGAATCGGCTTTGAGGTACAACAATGCCTGCTGGCGGTATGCAGGCAGCGAAACGGACAGCAACCAGCCATGTGGCTTATGCACAGGCGGCTCCTGTACGTGCGCGCGGAAGGTGCGTAGCGAATCCAAATAATCCGCCTCGGTGTCAGCACGCAGGTTATAAGGGAAATGCAGGTAATACGCACTGCAGATCAGTAGTGCGGTAACAAGGAAAACAAAAACGAACGGGTAACGCCGTAGCATGTGAGCAGTTAGATATCAGAAGCCAGATATCAGAAATCAGCTTTTCATTTGGCGGATGGCTTCTTCGGGATCGAGCGCACCGAACACGGCAGTACCGGCTACGAGCACATCCGCTCCGGCAGCGAACAGCTCGTGCGCATTCTGTGTGCCTACTCCGCCATCAATCTCGATGAGGGTCGGCAATCCACGGCGATCAATCTCCTGACGGATGAAACGGATCTTATCCATTGTTTCGGGGATGAACTTCTGTCCGCCAAAGCCTGCAAACACAGACATAAGCAGTATCATATCAACTTTATCCAGATACGGCACAAGACGCTTGACATCAATATCCGGATTGATCGTGAGGCAGGTGCGTACACCTTTGGCTTTGATCAGGTCAAGGATAGGTAGGGGGTCATCAACAGCCTCCAAGTGAAATCCCACACTCCATGCTCCGGCGTCGCAGAACCGCTCAACATACTTCTCTGGATGCACGATCATCAAGTGTACATCCAAGGGTTTGGTGCAATACTTGTGCATCGGAACCATGAGCGGAAAACCGAACGAGATATTCGGCACAAACACACCGTCCATAACATCGACGTGCAGATAGTCGGCATCCGAGCGGTTGATCATCTCAAGGTCAGTGCGCAGGTCGGCGAAGTTAGCGGAAAGAACGGAGGGAGCGATTAATTTCATAATTAAAAATGCAAAATTAAAAATTAAAAATGCAAAAGGATTATTTTTTGTAGAGCCTAATGCTGTCAATGCAGTTGCCGTCGAGTTCGCAACTGTGAACGGTGAGTGCGTGGCGTGTGACTTGCAAGCGCTCGTAGAACGGACCACCGGCGACGATGGTATCCATGTGGCTGCGGTCTTTGGGCGTACGGGCGCGTGTGGTGGAACTGACACCGATCAACACGGGTGTATGCGTCTCATGTTCGGTCTGCAGGGCATTGCCGCGACGAGCGTAGGTGTGGTCATGACCGGAGAAAATTACATCCGCTCCTGTCAAGGCATTGACCATTGAGAGCCATACGGAAGGATTGACTCTGCCTTTGCGCGAGGCGAACACAGGTCGGTGCATCATCACAACCACCCACGGCTGACAAGCCGAGGATATAGCACCTTTCACCCATGCATTGAGGCGCGTATAGTCGGACAGAATATGTGGGCTTTCTGTGTCAATAGCAATGAACCGAAGGTCGCGGAAGTCCACATAGTAGGTTGTACCCAGCGCATCATTCGGTCCGTTCCGAGGCATAGGGAACGACTCATACCATGAGTCAGGCAGTTGGCGCTTGACCCCCTTGGTATATTCATGATTACCCGGGCAAACCATGACGGGCAGTGAGTCGAACGGCGTACCGCGCAAGTGATACTTGAGCAGTTGCTTGTAGTAGAATTGTTCTCGTTCAACGAAGTCGCCAAGTTGCGCATAGCACTGCATATCCGGACACAACTGAGCTATGCGCAGATAGTCGGAATGAGTGAGCGTGTTGTGTACATCGCCGAGCACAACCATGGTCAGGGTGTCTGTATATTGGCAGGAATAGGTAGTGTGGTCGTTGAACGTCACGAAGCGGGTACTGAGTGTATCGCTGCGCCATTCGGGTTCAGCCGGCGTAACGAACCATACATCCCAACGGCGAGCACACAGAATGGTGCCCGCCGTCAGAATGATTACGGCTAACAGAAGCCATATAATGGTTCGCTTGCTCATGCTATTGCCAATTAGAACGGCAGGTCGTCGGTCGATTCGCCGGAAGGAGCGGGATCGAAGGCCTCGACGTTAGCAGCGGCAGCGGGTTGCGGCATCGGTTGTGCAGCAGGTGCGGCAGCCGCCTGCGGTGCTGCAGCGGGTTGGGCGTTAGCATCCACTATACCCTGTTGCACTTTCCATGCACGGATAGAGGTGTACCAGCGACCGTTGAACTCGCGGCTCTCGATATCGAACGAAACGGTTACGATATCATCAATCTCGCAGGGGTTATCCTTGATGCGCTGTTCGCCGAAGATCTCGAAGCACACCTTACGCGGGAACTGCTCCTGCGTCTCGAGGACGTAGGACTGAATCTGCCAAGGCTTGCCTGTAGTCTTCGACTCTCCCGACTGCAACGGGAGTTTTTGTATAATCTTACCTGAAATATCCATAATTCAATTTACAATTTTACAATTGACGATTGACAATTTATTTACCATTGAATCAATTGTACAATTGTGCCAATTTGTCAATCAATGGTCAATTGTCAATCCGTCAATCGTCAATAATTTACTCGCCTTTGATTGCAGCTACACCCGGAAGAACTTTGCCCTCGATAGCCTCGAGCAGAGCGCCGCCACCGGTAGAGATATACGAAACCTTGTCAGCCAGACCGAACTTATTAACGCAAGCTACTGAGTCGCCGCCGCCGATGAGCGAGAATGCGCCCTCAGCTGTAGCCTCAGCGATAGCCTCGCCGATAGCACGGCTGCCACCGCAGAAGTTGTCGAACTCGAATACACCGGCAGGACCGTTCCAGAGGATCGTCTTGCAGCCCTTGATAGCAGCAGCGAACTTCTTCTGAGCCTCAGGACCTGCATCCAGACCTTCCCAACCCTCGGGAATAGCCTCCGACGGGAATATCTTCTGGTTAGCGTCGTTGCTGAAACTGTCGGCGCAGATAGCATCCGGAGCGAGCACAAGCTCAACGCCGTTCTTCTTTGCCAATTCCTCAACACCGAGAGCTACATCGAGTTTGTCGAGCTCAACGATAGAGCCGCCTATCTCGCCGCCGTGAGCCTTGGCGAAAGTATAAGTCATACCGCCGCAGAGAATGAGTTTGTCCACTTTGCCGAGCAGGTTCTCGATGATACCGATCTTCGAGCTAACCTTCGAGCCACCCATGATAGCGATGAACGGACGCTTGATATCGGACAGAACGCTGTCAACAGCCTTTACCTCTTTCTCCATGAGGTAGCCGAGCATCTTGTTGTCTGCATCAAAGTAGTCAGCGATAACAGCCGTCGAAGCGTGCTTGCGGTGAGCGGTACCGAAGGCATCCATTACATAGCAGTCAGCGTAGGAAGCCAGGGTCTTGGCGAAATCCTTCTGACGGGCTTTCATCTCCTTCTTGGCTGCGTCATAAGCGGGATCCTCTTTGTCAATACCTACAGGCTTGCCTTCCTCTTCAGGATAGAAGCGCAGGTTCTCGAGCAAGAGCACCTCACCCGGTTTGAGAGCAGCAGCGTCAGCCTGAGCCTTAGCGCAATCCGGAGCGAACTTAACCTCAGCTACGCCGAGAGCCTTGGCAACAGCGTCCTTAATCTGACCGAGGCTATACTTAGCCTGTACTTTGCCTTTGGGTTTACCCATGTGGCTCATGATGATCAGTGCACCGCCCTCATCAAGGATATGCTTGAGGGTAGGTACGGCACCGCGGATACGGGTGTCGTCAGTGATCTTACCGTTCTCGTCCAGTGGTACATTGAAGTCCACGCGTACAATCGCCTTCTTTCCGGCGAACTTGAAATTGTCAATCGTCATCATACTAGTATAATTTTTAGTTAGTTTTGGCAGTTTGTTATGCGGGGAGAATGTTTAGCCCCGTAAAAAGCATACAAAGTTACAAAAAAAATACCGCTTTTGCAAATTTTTGCGAGAAAAAATTTCCAAATACGGCAAATCTTTTTCATTTATTTGCAAATACGGGATTTTTTTCGTATCTTTGCATCCAAATTCTATAAAATAGAAAACTATGCAACTGTCCCGAATCATAACGAACCGAAAGATTGACCCTCACCATGCAAACGACTTGGTGTATGAATGGGAGGATGACCTGCGTGAATACTTCGGCGCGCCGCTATACTACAATCAAGCGATTAAGAACGAGCGTTACTCGAAGTACATCCCGTTGCTGCTGAACTGGCTGCAGACGAGTGAGCCGGCGTTCACCTATGAGATGTGTACGTACCGGCATAACGGCAACAACAAGCGGAACGTTGTGCCGTGCATCATCGACTTCTATATCCGCAAGCCCTGGCAGGTCAAACTCTGGTACGCGCAATATTGGCGCAATCCGGCAATCTGTGTTTCGAGCCGCGAGGTATATGAATACATACAGAGCATCCTGCATTCGGATAAGATTCATCACCTGCCGTTGTCGCTGTCCGACCGATACAAGATAACGCCGGATACACGGTTCGAGAAGAAGTACGACCTGCTGATAGCCGGACGGCAGAATCCTGTACTGAAAGAGTACCTGACGCGATATCTGAATGAGCATCCGGATACGACATTTGTTCGCAGGGACTTTGTGGACGGAAAGGCAGTGTATGTGGATCATACAGGCGCGTGCATCAGTCCGACGGATTCGCGGGATATTTATATAAGTATGATGCGCAGTGCGCGTGCGTGTATGTACTCCACACCCGGAATCGACGGTTCGCGCCGGACGAACGGGTTCAGTCAGGTCACTCCGCACTTTTTAGAGATTATAGCAGCCGGATGCCATCCGCTGCTGCGTTATCCTAAGAACGCCGACACGGATTTCTACGAGTTGCCGTCATTGGGTGAGCACCTTGCTACGTATGAGCAGTTCTGCAAGGCGCTGGACAGAGCGCGACGTGAACCGGTGGATATGAATCGCTACAGCCGGTACATGCAGGCACATTACACATCTGCCGTAGCAGATCAGCTACGGCAGATACTCCAACGTCTTTAATTGAGTGTTTAGAGTTTAGTGTTTAGAGATGAGAGGATTTAGCCGACCTGTGCGCCATTGCGTACAGGTGCTGTGACAGTTGTTACCACCAGTTTGCCATCGGCATTGACAGCCGAGAGGATCATTCCCTGCGACTCTATACCCATCATCTTACGCGGCGGGAAGTTCGCGATGTAGAGAACCTGTTTGCCTACGAGTACGGACGGGTCGGGGTACGACTGCGCTATACCGCTGAGGATCGTACGCTCGCCAAAACCGTCATCCAGCCGGAATTGCAGCAGGCGGTCGGATTTCTTGACGTTCGTACACTCCAGCACGGTAGCCACGCGGATATCCGTCTTGTCGAACTCGTCGATGGTGGTAGCATCCTTGACGGGCACAGGTTGCCAATTCTTGAGTGCCTCAGCTTGCGCTACGGCTTCGTTCTCGGCTTTGATGCGCGCCAGGCGGTCGAGTTGAGCCTGAATAGGTGCGTCCTCTATCTTCTCAAAGAGCAGACTCACCTGACCGAGTTGGTGACCTTCGGGCAGAAGGTCTGTGCGACCGAGTTCTTCCCAATTGAAGGTGTCGAGGGCTAACATCTCACGCAGTTTGGCGGACGAGAACGGCAAGAACGGCTCGAAGGCGATGGCGAGGTTCGCCGCAATCTGCAGCGAGAGGTTGAGGATCGTAGCCGTACGGTCGAGGTCGGTCTTTGCGAGTTTCCACGGCTCGGTATCCGCCAGATACTTGTTACCGATGCGGGCGAGGTTCATCGCCTCTTTTTGTGCATCGCGGAAGCGAAAGTCGTTCAGGAGGCGCTCCAATTCGGATTTGACATTGCAGAACTCCTCGATGGTCTGACGGTCGTAGTCATTGAGCGCGCCTTGTGCAGGCACTTTGCCGCCAAAGTACTTGCCGGTGAGCACCAACGCGCGGTTGATGAAGTTGCCATAGATAGCAACGAGCTCGTTGTTGTTGCGCGCCTGGAAATCCGACCATGTGAAGTCGTTGTCCTTGGTCTCCGGTGCATTGGCGGTGAGCACGTAGCGCAGTACGTCCTGCTTGCCGGGGAAGTCGTCCAGATACTCGTTGAGCCACACTGCCCAGTTGCGGGAAGTGGAGATCTTGTCGCCCTCGAGGTTCAGGAACTCATTGGATGGCACATTGTCCGGCAGGATGTACGAGCCGTCAGCCTTGAGCATAGCCGGGAAGACAATGCAGTGGAAGACAATGTTATCCTTGCCGATGAAGTGGATGAGGCGAGTTGACGGATCTTTCCACCATGTTTCCCACTTACCATACTTCTCGGGCTGGGCATCGCAGAGTTCTTTTGTGTTGGAGATATAGCCGATAGGTGCGTCAAACCAGACGTAGAGCACCTTGCCTTCCGCGCCCTCTACGGGCACGGGTATACCCCACTCCAGATCGCGCGTTACAGCACGCGGACGCAGACCACCGTCGAGCCAGGACTTACACTGACCATATACGTTCGGTCGCCACTCTTTGTGCTGTTCGAGGATCCACTGCTCGAGCCACTGCTGGTACTGATCAAGCGGCAAGTACCAGTGAGATGTAGGTTTCTTGACGAGCGGATTGCCCGTTTCGGCGTTGTAGGGATTGATGAGTTCCTCGGGTGAGAGCGTTGAGCCGCACTTCTCGCACTGGTCACCGTAAGCTCCAAGGCTGTGGCAATGCGGGCATTCGCCGCGGATATTACGGTCGGTGAGGAAGTGACCGGTCTCAGGATCGTAGAACTGCTCGGTGACCTGCTCAACGAACTTGCCTTCGTCATAGAGTTTGCGGAAATAATCCGAAGCAAACTTGTGATGGATGTCGGAGGTAGTACGCGAGTAGATGTCAAACGATATACCGAAGTCGGCAAACGAGCGTTTGATGAGTTCGTGGTAACGGTCCACAACCTGTTGGGTGGTTATACCTTCTTTGCGTGCGCGGATAGTTACGGGTACGCCGTGTTCGTCGCTGCCGCAGACGTAGAGGACGTTTTGCCCTTTCAGGCGCAAGTAGCGAGCGTAGATGTCAGCAGGCACATATACGCCGGCAAGGTGACCGATATGTACCGGTCCGTTGGCGTACGGCAACGCCGCTGTGATTAATGTACGGTTGTAATTCATATTATTTTAGTATTCAGTTATCAGCAATCAGTTATCAGTTTTTGTGTTGAAGTTTTTCGGCGAGAGCGGCGAGTTTGACAGTGGCAATCTTGCTGTCCTCAGCGATGCTTATCTTGCCTGTTTCTTCACTCACGACTATACAGAGTGCGTCGGATTTCTCTGCCAAGCCGAGGGCTGCACGGTGACGCAGGCCGTAGTGCTTGGGGATGCGCTGGTTCTTCGACACCGGCAGGATGCAGGCTGCGGACTGAAGCCTTCCGTTGCGAACGATAAGTGCGCCATCGTGAAGCGGAGTGTTCTTGAAGAAGATGTTCTCAATCATACGCGCGGAGATGTCGGCATTGACCGTCTCGCCTGTTTGCTCGTATTCTTCGAGTTCCTGCTCTCCGGCAATAACGATGAGTGCGCCGACCTTGGTGTCAGACATGTGCTCACAGGCCATTATAAGTTGATGAATCTGCTCATCGGTAAGCCAACCTTTCTTTTCTTCCTGACGGAAACGTACAATCTGCGCATTGCTCATGCGCGAACCGATACGGCTGAACATACCGCGTATTTCCTCCTGAAAGATCACTACCAAGGCTACAGCGCCGGCACTACCGATGAAGTTGAAGACTGCACCGGTCAGTTCGAGCCTGAGCACGAACGATACGAGGAACCATAATCCTATGTACGCCAAGATACCCCAGAACAGGTTAACGGCTCCCGAGGTGCGCAAGATGCGAAACGCCTCAAATAGCAGCAAGGCTACCAGCAGGATATCAACAAGATCTTTGAATCCGAAAAACATAAAGGCATTTACTATTAAGTCATTTACTCATTTTTTCATTTACTCATTTGCTATTTGAGTAATCATTTGTTTTGTGGCAGCTACGTCGTGTACGCGCAGGATTCGTGCGCCTTGGGCGAGGGCTATGCGTTCAAGACGCAACGTTTCATCCAGACAGGTGTCAGGAGTCAGTCCAGCGGGCTGGTACGCCATGCGTTTGCGCGAAATACCGGCGAGTATCGGGCAGCCTATGTGCCGGAGTGCACTCAGGTTATCAAGCAGGCTGAGACTCTCTTCAACCGTCTGCCCAAAACCGAATCCCGGGTCGATGATCACGTCGCTTATACCGGCACGATGCAGCTCATCAATCTTGCGGCTAAAGAATGCCAGTGCGTCGGAGAGCAGGTTGGCAGTCTTGTGTTCATCGTTCGCACGGTTGTAAGTAAGGACATAACCTGCATGAAACCCCGATAAACCCCCGATAAAGTTGGACACTTTTCCGGAAATATCATTAATCAGTTCCACACCGAACTCTTCTATAGCGCGCCTTGCAATAGCGGGGCGAAACGTATCTACAGACACCGGCACGCGCAGATTCAATTGTCGCACGATGGTCAGAGCCACGTGCAACCGTTGCCACTCCTCATGTTCGCTCACTATCCCGTCACCCGACTGTACAGCCGGACGGGTCGAGCAGGCTCCAATGTCAATGATGTCTGCCCCTTCATCCACCGCACGGATGAAAGCTGTGCGTAACTCCTCCTGCGTCTGAGCACGACTTGCGGCAAAAAAACTATCCGGCGTGGCATTGACAATAGCCATCACCATCGGCTGACGCAGGTCGCAGAGGTGGTCACCTAACCGAATATGTGAGCAAGCGTTATCCATGCAAAACGTAAAAAGCGTACAAAGATACAAAAAAATCTTGTTTTTTGCTATAATTTTGCCAAAAATATGCATAAAAAATAGCATTTTGCCAAGAAAATGTACATTTTTTGTTTTTTTTTATAAAAAAATTTGTGGATTTTAGATTTTTTTTGTATCTTTGTAGGCTTAATTGTGTGGGGCATCCACACCAAACGAAGAAATTTACGTAAAACAGGTATAATTATATCCCAAAAACGACATGAAAAAAGTAGTGCAATCTGTAATGGTCGTAGCGGTGATTTTACTCGCCATGAGCGGTTGTAAGTCCCGTGAGTTGAACACTCAGTTCTCTAACACGACAGGATGGAACTATAACAATGCGAAGACCACCAACTTTGAAGCGAAGGAGGGTGTTGGCAATGTGGATCCCATCGGCATGGTGTCGATACAGGGTGGAACATTTGCCATTGGTCAGACCGACGAGTTCGTGTTTGCACCCCGTGACAATTCGCGCCGTTCGGTGACCGTCAGCTCGTTCTACATGGACAAGTATGAGATCTCGAACCTGAACTGGCGTGAGTATCTTCACTGGATGGACATGGTGTTTGGCTACGCTGCCCCGAAACTGGTGCAGGCAGTGCTGCCCGATACGCTGGTTTGGCGTGACGAGTTGGCATACAACGAGCCGTATGTCGAGAACTATTTCCGTCACCCGGCCTTCAGTTTCTACCCCGTAGTAGGTATCAGTTGGGATCAGGCAATGCAGTATTGCCAGTGGCGTACCGACCGTGTAAACGAGTTGGCGCTGGTGCAGGCAGGTGCCATTGAGTTCCCTAACTACAATTATTTGCGTCCACTGCCCAGTTCGGAAGTGGAAGATTTCATCAATCTGTATCCGGATACGATGTACAGGCCTATAGAGGTGCCTGTTGTTAATGCGTTCGGCGAGGAAGTAGAGATGGAGTACCGCGTACCCTACGCATGGATTCGTGATAAGTTTGTATTCAATACCGAGAAGTACCTCGTTCGCAGAGATTACAATCCGGTTAATCCTGATCCGAAGCGTCGCAGCAAGAAGTTCCACGACGCGTGGGATAATCCCCGAAAAGTAGACCGCACCGACGGTATATTGGTAGTAGGCTATCGTCTGCCGACGGAAGCCGAGTGGGAGTTTGCTGCTTTTGCGCCTGTAGCAGGTACCGATGGTCTGACCATAGAGGGTAAGGTATATCCGTGGTCAGGATATCACCCTCGTGACTTGAGTAAGAAGAACATGGGTATGATGCAAGCCAACTTCATACGTGGCAAGGGCGATATGATGGGTGTATCCGGTATGTTGAACGACGGTTATGTAATCACCAACCCGGTTGACGCATTTGCTCCGAACGACTTCGGTCTGTACAACATGGCAGGTAATGTCAACGAGTGGGTAATGGACGTATATCGTGAGAGCACCTTCCAAGACGCTACCGAGTACAACTCGTTCCGTGGTAATATCTATAGCCGCGCCAAGAAAGATTCCAAAGGCGAATATGTCATCAACCCTCTCGGTGGTATTGACGTTGAGTGGGATAGCGAAAAAGACGATAAGCGTGATTACCTCGACGGTGACTTTGCTTCGCTCATCCAGACGGATTATCCGCTGGATACGCTGGGTGCATTGTTCCTGAAAGGTCTGGCTTCGAACAGCGAAGCCAACCAAGGCGATGAGGAAGGTGAAGAAGAAGAGGAAGAATCCGAAGAAGAGGGCGAAGAAGGCGGTGAAGAAGAGGGAGAAGAGGAAGAGACCGACGGTGGCGATGCTAATCCTGCTGCAGAGAAGAAGATCGACCCGACCGACGTCTATGCTCCGAAGATCACCAAGACGACTCACGTATATAAAGGTGGTTCGTGGAACGACCGCATCTATTGGTTGCACCCGTCCTCACGTCGTTATCTCGAGGGTAACAAGAGCAAGAGCACTCTCGGTTTCCGTTGCGCAATGTCCACGCTGGGTGACCAAATCCCGTCCGGACCGAACCGCGGTGCTAAGCAATAAGCATGTCGCGCACGTACACGTACATGCGCACACGATATATTTAAGGAATAAACAACAAAACAATCAACAATATGAATTTTCCAGATACAATCCGTTACACCTCGGAGCACGAGTGGATTCGTGTGGAGGGTGACGAGGCATTTGTAGGCATCACCGATTATGCTCAGTCGGAGTTGGGCGAGATAGTGTTCGTGGATGTTCCCACGATAGGTGAAACAGTAGCACAAGGCGAGGTATTCGGCTCGGTAGAGGCAGTGAAGACCGTCAGCGACCTGAACATGCCTGCCACAGGCGAGGTGTTAGAGTTCAACGAGGAACTTGAGGCACATCCTGAGTTGGTGAACGAAGACCCGTACGGTGCAGGATGGATGGTACGCATCCGCCTGAGTGACCCGAGCGAGCTCGACAGCCTAATGGACGCCGCAGCCTACGAGGCAAGCCTGCATTAATATCAACATGTATAACAAGGGGTAAGCCATACATGGCTTACCCTTTTTTGAGCCTATGACACACAAATACGACTTTCTGATAATCGGCGGCGGTGTAGCCGGCATGAGTTTTGCGCTGAAAGTGGCACGTGCCGGTAAGTACAAGATCGCCTTGTGCTGCAAGACGACCCTTGACGAGGCAAACACAGCCAAAGCGCAGGGAGGTATCGCCTCAGTAACGAACCTGCTGGTCGATGATTTTGACAAACATATTCATGATACCATGGTTGCGGGTGACTGGATCAGCGATCCTGCAGCCGTTGAGCAAGTAGTGCGCAATGCTCCGGAGCAAATCAAGGAACTGGTGCAGTGGGGCGTGAACTTCGACAAGAATGCCGATGGACAATACGACCTGCACCGCGAAGGCGGGCACTCCGAGTTCCGTATCCTGCACCACGCCGACAATACCGGCGAGGAGATTCAGCGCGGACTGATGGAAGCGGTGCGCAGTAATCCGATGATTGACGTACTGGAGAATCATTTTGCTGTGGAGATCATCACCCAGCACCATCTGGGAGTACGCGTCACGCACCGCACGCCGGACAAGGAGTGCTACGGCGCATATATCATCGACCCCAAGACCGGCAAGATTGATACTTACCTGAGTCGCGTCACGCTAATTGCTACCGGCGGTACAGGTGCTGTATATGCCACAACGACCAACCCGAACATCGCTACCGGCGACGGTATAGCTATGGTTCATCGCGCCAAAGGACTGATCAAGGATATGGAGTTCGTACAATTCCACCCTACAGCCCTCTACAACCCGGGAGAGACGCATCCTGCATATCTGATCACCGAAGCCATGCGCGGTTACGGCGGTATCCTGCGTTTGCCAAACGGTGAGGAATTTATGCAAAAGTACGACAAACGTCTGTCGCTCGCACCACGTGATATAGTGGCGCGCGCCATTGACAACGAGATGAAGATCCACGGTCTGGATCATGTTTGCCTCGATGTCACGCACAAAGACCCCGAAGAGACCAAGCACCACTTCCCGAACATCTACGCCAAGTGCCTGAGCATCGGTATAGACATCACCAAGGAGTATATACCCGTTGCCCCTTGTGCACACTATATGTGCGGAGGTATCAAGGTCGATCTGGATGGTCAGTCAACCATCCGCAGGCTATATGCTGTCGGCGAGTGCAGTTGCACAGGTCTGCATGGTGGCAACCGTCTGGCGAGCAACTCGCTCATCGAGGCGGTCGTATATGCCGATGCAGCAGCCAAGCACAGCCTGAGCATGATTGAGCAGTACGAGTTCAACGACAAGGTACCCGAATGGAACGACGAAGGCACAATGTCGAACGAGGAGCAGGTGCTTATATCGCAGGATATGAAGGAGGTAGGACAGATCATGTCCACCTACGTGGGTATCGTCCGCTCCGATCTGCGACTGCGCCGTGCGTGGGAACGACTCGATCTGCTGTACGAAGAGACAGAAGATCTGTTCAAGCGCGTCAAGCCGACGAAAGACATCTGCGAACTCCGTAACATGATCAACGTAGGTTACCTTATCACCCGTCACGCCCTGGAGCGCAAGGAGAGCCGTGGACTGCACTACACGATCGACTATCCTCATAATCCCAACAGCAACACCAACGAAGTGTGGTAATGTACGCCGTTGTATTACATAGTATTGTACCCGTTCGCAGCGAGCCGCGTGAGGGCGCTGAGCAGAGCACACAACTGCTGTTCGGCGAACTATGCCGCATAACAGAGTCACTGCCGCGTTGGTACAAGATACGCAACGAGGCAGACGGTGAAGAGGGGTATGTGGACTACAAAATGATCACCCCTATGTCGGATGACGAGTACGCAACGTACGCCAAGGCTGTCACTTCTGCCACAGCGCGCGTCATGCTACCGATGACCTACGCTGTGAGCGAGAACAATCAGCAAACACTGCCGCTTACCTTGGGAACGCTACTGCCGAACTATTGTAACGGGCAGTTTGAAGTATTAGGCGTATCGTTTCGCATCGACCCGGAAGCTGTAGCTCAGCAAGCCTTGCCCATGAATCCCAACACCTTGATGCAAGCAACGCGATTCCTGCTGAACACACCCTACCTCTGGGGCGGCAAGAATGCGCTCGGGCTGGACTGCTCCGGTTTGACGCAAACGGTGATGAGCCTGTTCGGTGCACAATTGCCGCGTAATGCATCGCAGCAGGTGAAGTGCGGCGATGAGGTCAAACACCTGAAAGATGGCAGAGCCGGAGATCTGGTGTTCTTCGACCACGCGGATACCAACTGCGCAAATACTGAGCCTAACAACTGCAAAGGCGATACACGCATTACGCACGTAGGCATTCTGTTAGATGCCGAACGCGTTATCCATTGCTCAGGCAGAGTGAAGATCGAGCACATCGACGAACGCGGCATATTCGGTGCCGAGCAACGCGCATATACGCATCACCTCGCAGCCATACGCCGGATGGTGTAAATATAGAATAGCAAATTTATATAGAATCATGAAAAACAGAATAATTCTTGTTTGTCTTTTAGCGTGTACCTGCGTTTGCTACACCCTGCAAGCCGCAGAAAATGCCGGCACTCCGCCGGTAGCCCTGCCGGAACTGGGTGACGGACGGCTTAAAGTCTGCGCACAGAACCTGCAGAACTACTACTTCAACTACAATACAGGTCGTGGTGATTACACGCCCCAAGAGTTTGCCGACAAGACGCATAAGATCGTGGATGCCATGCTCTGGTTGGATGCCGACATCTTCGCTTTCTGCGAGCTGGAAGCCAAGCCGATTATCTTGCAGCAACTGGCTGACTCGATGAACATTCGCACCAGCGACAAGCCCTACGTAGCCATTGCAGATGAGATAGACGAGGACTGGGATGAGCAATACAACAACAACCTCAAGTCCGGATTCATCTATCGCAAGGACAAAGTCAAACCCATCGGTGCAAACCATCCGGCTACCTCGTCGGCATACTACAAAAAACAACTGCGTATCCAAGTGTTCGAGGAGTTGGAGTCCCATGAGCGGTTCATGCTGTCGATGAACCACTTCAAGGCGAAAGACAGTTCGGCAGATCAAGCCAACGCCAAGCGTGTGACGAATGCCAACGAACTCATTCAGGGCTTGCAGGATTATCCGCTCGATCCGGATATTCTGATCATGGGTGACCTCAACTGCGAGGTGGGCGAAGAGCCGCTGGATATCCTTGAGGAAGCAGGGTTTGTCGAACAGCTACTCAAGTATAACGGCAACAATATCTATTCCCATTGCTACGGTGGCGGCGAGTTGATTGATCATGTATATGCCAACGCAACGATGGCAGAGCAGATAACCGGCGCTGGATTGTTCCATATATCTACCGGCTGCGGTGCGGCTGCCACGTACAACTACGGTCACCGTTACTCGGATCATGACCCGTATATGGTAGCCATCAATCTCGCCTCGACGCATCCCACCGAGTGCGAGCCCATGCAGGTCAGTTATCTGCCTACCGGTGCCGACGGTTTGGGCGCAATGAGTGCTGTCAGCGTCAGCGGGCAGTGGTTCTGGCGGTATCAGAGCAGTTACGGTGCAACCTGTCAGGATCGTGGTGGTGAAGACTGGTTGTTGACCCCCGTCTATGACCTGTCGCAAGCCGACAAGGTGACCTTGGCATTCGACCACACTATCAACAAAGCCAATGATATGGCTACCCAGCAGACCTTGTGGGTGACACCTGACTTTAGCACGATTGAGGACTCCGAGTGGACACAACTGACTATCCCGACCTATCCGACAGGCACGAACTGGAACTTTGTCAGCACCTCGGTTGACGTGCCGCTCACCGCACGCGGGGCAAACACCGTGTTCGCCTTCAAGTACAACGTACCGGCTAATGCCACCAACAATCCGACGTGGGAGATCAAGAATCTGAACATTACCGTCACCTGCAACGATACACCTTCTGCCCTTGACAACGCTGCTCTGCAGCCGGCTGTGCGCAAACTTATCGACAACGGGCATCTGTACCTCGTGCAGCCCGACGGCACGCGCTACAACGTGATGGGCGTGAAAGTACTATAAGTCAACTGCTAAAAACGTAAAAATATGATCAACGAAATGAAAAATGCCCTTGAGGCAAAAGACAGGTTTATTCTATCCGCATTGATTCTTGCCATCGGTATCGCTGTGGCAGGATGGTTTGTGAATAGTGGTATTGAGAAAATGGCATTTAAGGACCGCGCCGTGCTGGTGAAAGGTCTTTCTACCCGTGACGTGCAGGCTGACTACGTCGTTTGGCCGCTGGACTTCTGCGTGCGCGGTAACGACATCAGTTCGCTCTATAGCGATCTGGCGCGTATTGAGCAGACTGCCCGTGCATTCTTTATGGAGCGAGGATTCCAAGAGAGCGAAATGACCCGCGGTAATATCTCGATCGACGACAACTGGGCGAGTTACTACGACCGCAAGCCGGAGTTCCACTACACCTTGCGCACCTCGCTGATTATCTCTACAGCGGATGTCGAACGCGTGATTGCCAACCAGGGCTGCCAGAGCGAACTGCTGAAGAAAGGCGTGATTCTGCAATCCTACGACTGGAATACGGATTTTCAGTACAACGGACTGCCATCGCTCAAGCCTGAGATGGTGCAAGAGGCTACGCAAAACGCGCGCGCCGTGGCGCAGAAGTTCGCCGAGGATGCCCAATGTCGCTTGGGTAGCATTCAGCAGGCTAACCAGGGGCAGTTCACCATTGAGAGTGACAACAACCAGCCGTGGATCAAACATGTGCGCGTCGTGACAACGGTATCTTATTATCTTCGATAATACACTAACCGTTAACCTTTACATTTGCCACATCAACACGGCAAAGTGTCATTTAAGCCCGAGTTTTTCGGGCTTTTTGTTATGAAATGTTTGTGATTTTGAAAAAAATGTTGTAAATTTGCGCTGCTTTGCGTGCATTTTGTTCAATTGATGACAAAATATAACCAAATTATTAACTAAAAACTTTAAGGTATGAAGAAATTCTTTTCTTTGTTTTGCGCTCTCGCTATGGTATTGAGCGTAAATGCAGCACCTGCAAGAAAGGCTCACGCGATGAAATTCGCTATGGAGCAGGCTAAGGAGGTAAAGGCACAGAAGGCTATCAAAGCTGAGAAGGCTGTAACGGTTGCCCCTGCTGCTCAAAAGGCTCCGGCTAAAGCCGTTAAGCCGCAAGCTGCTAATCAGCCCAAGTTCCTTGTGGTTGAGAATGGTACTTTCACTAAAGCTAAAGTTGCCAAGGCTAAGAAAGAGGCTACCGACGTAACCATCGCTTCTTGGGATAAAGAAGATTGGGGCACTGACGGCGAGTTCTATTTCTATGCTGATGACAACAAAGTAGTTTTCTATTTTGACCTCATTTATGGTGGTGATGCTGAAGACCTGGTCTTGGGTAAGGAGTACACGGTTGACGACATCTATGTTAGTGAATCAACCGGTGAGCAGTATGCCGGTGTCTTCCATGATGGCGAATGGTATTATGGAATCAAAACGCTGTCGCTTACCAAGACGATTGATGAAAAGAACCTCGCACATTTCGCAGGTTCTGTAGTTGACAACGAGGACGGTGAATGGACTTTCCATTTCGACGAGAAGGAATTCGTTCCGACCGGTGAAGTGGTTGAGCACGAGTTCAAGAACACCGCTACCACCAGCTATCTCTCGTATTATGGTCAGTGGAGCATAAAAGCTTCGGATAGCAAGTATGCTTTCCGTATGGACATCAACGAGAAGGAGGAAGGCAGCGAGTCGCCTGTAGGTGAGTACAATAGTGCAGATGGCGATTTTGATATCGACTACACCACCTTCTCCGTATTCGACGAAACGGGTGAGAACGAGAATGTTTACAAGGCTGTTGAAGCTACTGCTACTATTGCAGAGAGAAACGACTCTATCCTGATTGCTATCGACTTCCTCTGCGAGAACGGTGTTCGCTACAAAGCTACCGCATTTGTGGCTGCTCCGACAGCACAGGAGGAGGCTGATTTCGTAGCAACTGACTTGGAAGTTGACGCAAGTTGGTTTGGTTACTTTGGTCTCGTTTGGCTCGACGCATCCAATGCTGATGCAAAGCTCTCATTGACCATCTATCCGGAATCTGCTGACGATCTCTCGGGTGACTACCTCATCGGAAGCGATGAAAGCGCAAATGCTTCGGGTTCTATCACAACTGCTGAGGGTGAATTCGACCTCTTCAGCGGAACATTCACCATTGCAAAGGGTGATGCCGGTTATGTTGTTACCGGTAAGGTATTGGCTGCTAACAATGTTGAGTACAACCTC